>DATCGT010000151.1:0-3867 GCA_036508775.1 Tepidiformaceae bacterium
TGGCGGTGGCCGCGCGGATGTCCGGGCGAAATGGGGCCTATCGCCAGCTCCTGCCGCGCTTCTCCCTGCTCTCCTCGATCCTGGTCTATGTGTTGCTCGCGACGGGCGCGCTGGCCGCTTTCATTGAGGTCGACCGCTGGAATCAGTTCACCGCCACGCGCTACGGCACGACATTGCTTGTCAAACTCGCGCTTATCGCGCCGCTCCTGGCGGTGGGGTACTACAACTCGCGCTGGGGCAAGAAACGGCTCGTTGCCCGGGCGCCGGGTGAGCCGAGGCGTTTCATTGCGACGGCTGCGCTGGAGGCGGGGCTTGGGCTCGTGGTGTTCGTGGCAGCCTCGATGCTGACACAAACGACCACCGCGAAGGCCGTCGTCGACACGCCGAATACGAAACCGTACGACACCACTCAGCAAGTCGCGGATCTCAGCGTCGGGCTGAAGGTCGACCCGAACCGCACTGGTCTCAACACCTACCAGGTGACGCTGACCGACTCAGGCGGACAGCCGGTCTCTGCGGACAGGGTCCGGCTTACCTTCCGCTACCAGGACGACCAGGCCATCGGCCCATCGACGTTGATCCTGGCGCCCGCGGGTGCGGGCGTTTCTACGGGACAGGGCCCCTACCTCACGCTCGAGGGGAACTGGCGGGTCGAAGTTGAGGTCCGGCGACCGAACGTTGATGACGTGGTCGGCTTCTTCGATGTCCGGCCCGCGGGCACGGCAGTGAACAATACCGGACGAGGGAGCGCCTGGGACAATCCCGCCCCGGGCCTGTCCGTCAACCAGTACGCCGGATTCGCGACCGTGCTGGTGGGTCTCGGCTTCGCGCTCTGGGGGGGGCGCCTCAAGGCTTTGAATCGCTGGGCGGGCCGCGCCGCCACCGGCGTAACCGTGAGCGGGTTCGCGGTCGGTATCCTCCTGCTCTTCGGTGTCCATACTCACCCACTCGACCCGGCAGTGAGCCAGCTCAAAAATCCGATCTTCCCGGACCAGAACTCCATCTCGATCGGCAGGCAGCTCTTCGAGCAGAACTGCTCATCCTGCCATGGCCTCAACGGGGTCCCACCGAAGGGGCTGGACCTGAACCCGTATCCGTTTGACCTGACCGTGCACGTCCCGCTCCACCCGGATGGGCAGCTGTACACATTCATCTCCGGCGGGGTCCCCGGGACGGCAATGCGCGCGTGGTCGGCAGGGGATGGGAAGCTGACAAGCGACCAGATCTGGCACTTGGTGAACTACATTCGGACGCTGACGCCGATGGACAAGTAGTCGCGGGTCCGGAGTACCTGTTAGCGCCTGTCCGGGCGGGCCCAACGCCCGCGGTCCTCTTCGGACGGGGGCGGGGCATCTTCACTCTCTCCGGGCTTGACGAAAATCGAGGTGTCGGCACCGATCAGTGAGGAGAGCCCGCTGCTCGCCGAGCCACTCGCCGCGACTGGGGCCCGGAACGGGCTCTGCTCTTTCGCCTGGACGTGGTCCCAGACCTCGGTGTGCTGGTGGGTGACCAGCCGGCCGTCGGCGAGTTCCTCGATGTGGTGGGCGAGTTCCATGACCAGCCGGTCGTGGGTGCAGGTGACGATGGTGATGCCTTCCGAGCGGGCCAGGTCGCGGAGAAGGGTGAAGACAGCGGTGGCGGTCGCGGAGTCGAGTTCCCCGGTCGGTTCGTCGGCCAGCATGAGCGTGGGGCGGGTGGCAAGAGCACGCGCGATGGCGACTCGTTGCTGCTCGCCGCCGGAGAGCTCGTAAGGGCGGTGCTCAGCCCGTCGGCCAAGGCCCACCATGTCCAGGACCTGCTTCGCGCGTTTCGTGCGCTCCCCGTGCTTCAGGCCCGCGATACGGAGCGGCAATTCGACGTTCTCCTGGGCGGAGAGAAGGGGCAGGAGTCCGAACGACTGGAAGATGAACCCGAGGCGATGGCGCCTGAGGTCGTTCAGTTCCTTTTCGTGCATCGTGTCGACGCGCTGACCGTCGATGTAGACCTCACCCGCGGTGGGGCGGTCGAGACCAGCCATCAGGTTCAGCAGGGTGGTCTTACCGGAGCCCGAGCGGCCGATGAGCGCGACGAAATCGGCAGGATTGAGGGTGAGCGATATATCGCGGACTGCCCACACCTCTTCCGAACCGAGCATGAACTTCCGTGAGACATGCCTGACCTCTACGGCGGCTCCGGCCATCAGCCCGTACCCCCGGTCCGGTGTACTCCGCCATCAGGCAGGACCTCGATGCGGCCATCTCCGAGCAGTAGCTTCGCGCGCTCCTTGATGTCGAGGCGCTCAAGGAATTCCCTTGGGATCTGGAGTCGGCCGGCGGTGTCGACCAGCACATATTCATCGTGGGAGATCTCGACGTGGCCCGCTTCGACCGTGATCTTGCGGAAGATCTCCGTACTCGTTCGACCGTCGCGGATCGCGACCACGCGGTCCACTTTCGCGGCGATGTCCGGGTCGTGCGTGACGATGATGATCGTGACGCCGAACTCCTGGTTGAGGTGGCGGAATACCTCGTAGACGGTCTCGGCGCCGACGGAATCAAGTTCCCCGGTGGGCTCATCGGCAAGGAGGAGCGGCGGGTGGTTGGCGAGGCCGACCGCGATGGAGACGCGTTGCTGTTCCCCGCCCGAGAGCTGGTCAGGGCGGCTGTGGAGGCGGTGTCCAAGCTTCACGGCGTCGAGGAGCTCGGTGGCGCGGGCGCGGGCCACATCGGCTGGGACCCCGTCGAGGACGAGCGGCACCTCCACGTTCTGGGTTGCGTTGAGATAGGGGATGAGGTTCCGGCCGGTTTGCTGCCAGACGAACCCGACCTGCTTTCGCCGGTATTCGACCATGTCCTGCGACGACATCGTCAGGAGGTCCTTCCCGCCGACGAATGCGCGTCCCGCGCTCGGCTGGTCGAGACCGGCGAGGATGTTCAGGAGGGTGCTCTTCCCGGACCCGGAGGCGCCGACGATCGCCATGAACTCGCCGCGGCGCACTTTCAGGTCGAGGCCACGAAGGGCGACGACCTCAAGGTTCGCTGCCTTGTAGATTTTGAACAGGTCCTCGCAGCGGACGTACAGGTCGTCAGTCGAGGGGGAGGTCATTCGACGTCTGCCTTTCGGGGAAAGGGCCGGGGTGCGGCATCACGGGCCATTCTAGGTCTCCCCGATCCGGAGCGCCCGGTGGACTGCCAGCCGCGAGTAGACCGTAGCGAGCGAGGCGATTGTGCCGATGAAGACGAGAGCGAGCAAGCCGTAGACGGTCAGAGCCGCACTCCAGCTCACCTGGGAGATGATCGGTGGCAGCGGGTTGGCGCCCGATTCGGTCACGCCGAGGTAGCCAATCATGAGTCGTCCAAGCGGGAATCCGAGGAGCGTTCCCACGGCGACACCGGCAACGATGACGAATCCCTGCTCGAAGCTGACAAGAGCAAGAATCTGGCGACTCGAGTAGCCCATGGTGCGGAGAATGGCGAACTCGAGCGCTCGTGACTGGGCGGCGAGGGTCGCGTAAACCGCGAATCCGAGCGCTGTCAGGGTCAGGACCGCCGCGAATGAAAGAAACAGGATTCCCTCCCAGCTCGCTGCTACGAGGGGGTCGGATGACTGCTGGGCACGGATCGCGGCCCGGTCGTAGATCTTCTGCACCGAGACACCTTTCGCGGTGAGCGCTTCCGCGGTCATCTGCGACGAGGCGAGCGTGCCGTTTAACCACGCTTCGTTGGCGTACACCGTGTCCGCGAGCGAAGGAACGCGGCTGGCGGTCGCCTGCAGGATCTGGAGGTCGGCGAGAAAGAGGGAGGCGGTCTGCTTTGGGTCGTAGCCCGGGAACAGGTCGAAGGTCCCAACGATCTTCGCCTGGATGTATTGCCGGTTCAGGTAGATGGG
>DATCGT010000152.1:0-3679 GCA_036508775.1 Tepidiformaceae bacterium
ATCATCGACGCCTCGCTGCGGTACCCGGACCTCACCTCGGGCCAGCCAATTGCGAACCAGGAGTTCGTGCTCAGCCACGTCGACTCGATCGAGTCCGCGGGCTTCGTCGAGCATCTCAAGCTCCCGGACAACATCCGCTAAGCACACCATTTTACCCACTGGTGCACGGTTCGGAGTTAACCGGCAGGTTTGCTCACGATCCGAGCCCAGTGTCGCGTCCATCGGTGTGCGCACGCCGGGCGTGGTTCCGCTGACCGGAGCTCACTGGGTGTCGGGGTGGCGCAACGGCATGAAGACGCAGGGCACGGCCCGCCGCATGACGAGGCGGCCATCGACGAGGTCGAACGAGACGACGTGCTGGCCGGTCGACTCTTCGAGCGGCGCCACGAGCCGCGTTCCCGGCGCCATCTGCTCGACCCAGGCCGGCGGGACGCCGCGGACTGCCGCTGTCACGATGATCCGGTCGTAGGGCGCCGCGGCCGACCAGCCCTCGAAGCCGTTGCTAGTGATGACCTGGACCGCGTCGAACCCGACAGCGGCGAGGTGGGCGCGTGCCGCGGCAGCTATCTCGCCGTCGATTTCCACCGAGGTCACCGAACCGGTCTTGCCTACGATCTTTGAGATAAGAGCCGCGTCGTAGCCGCTCCCGGTGCCGATCTCGAGGACGCGCAGCCCGGGTTCGAGTTCGAGCAGTTCGAGCATCTCCGCCATGATCGCAGGTTGCGAAAGGGAGCTGATCAGCTCCCGACCGCGCCACTTGATCGGCACCACCTTGTCCTGGTAGGCACGCCGGATGGGGACTTCGGGGACGAACAGCTGGCGCGGCACCGTTTGAAACGCCCGCTTCACTGCGGGCGAGCGGATGACGCCCTTCGCGACGAGGCCGTCAACGAGGTGGAGGGCTTCTGGCAGGACAGCGCTCACGCAGCGCATTGTAAGTCAATCGTGGCTGGCAAGAGGCAGTGCGAGGGTGCGAGTGGTATTCAGTGCGGTGCTTGGTCGACATACCGCGGGCGTGCCGTAGGTGGCGCTGGTCGTGTAATGCCGCTCACAAGCATCTACACACCGATCGCCTCCGCCACCCTCCCCCAGCTCAAGTCCTCCACGCCTTCGAGTCGCCGCAGATACACCGTCGTGACGGCGAGCGACGAATGGTCGAGGAACTGGCTGACAGACTCGATCGAATCGCCGGCATCTCGACGCAGCTTCGCCGCAGTGTGGCGGAAGATGTGGACGCCTGAGCCCTGCAGCCCCGCTGCCCGCTGGCATTTCCGGAGCCGGGTGTAGAACGTCGCGCTCGTTACGCCGCGGTTGCCGGCGCCTGCCTGCCACAACGACTCATCCGGCGCCATGTGCCCGAGATCCTTCTGTATGTCGGCAAGGCTGCGCACGATCGCATCGAACGCAGGTCGTGGCAGCTCGCGCCGGCCGGTCTTTCCCCCTTTGCCTCGGTTGTGCGTGAAGCTATACTCGAATGACTGCATCCGCCCCGCGCGGACCCGAGGTGTTGGATGAAAGTCGTAGTCAACCACGACCGCTGCGAAGGCCACGCCCGCTGCCAGTCCTTCGCTCCCGAGGTCTTCCGGCTCGATGCCAATGACCAGAGCCAGGTCCTCATGGAGGACGTCCCCGACAACCTCCGCACGAGAGTCGAAGAGGCGATCCGCCTCTGCCCTCGCCAGGCTATTTCTTGGGTAAACGTTACCTAAATTCCCCCGCGCTCTGTGGTACGCTCCTTCTACCTGCCTGGAGGACGGACATGACGCAAGTGTCGTTGGGCGTCGATCTGGTCGATCTGAAGGACCCGGGAATCTTCGAACGCGGCGAGGGTCACACGATTTTCCGCCTGCTTCGCAAGGTGGCGCCGGTCCACTGGAATCCCGGTGGCGAGAACCTCGTCGGCTTCTGGAACATCACGAAGTACGAGGACGTGCTCTACGTCTCGCGGAACCCGGAGCTGTTCATCTCGAGCAGCGGCATCGTCATGTACAAGTCGATCGAGGTCGACCCGAACGACGTCGGGCAGGACGGCAACGGACGGATGCTCATCACCATGGACCCGCCGCGCCACGTTCGCCTGCGCCGGCTGGTGAACAAGGGATTCACCCCCCGCGCGGTCGCTGCGATGGAGCCCCACATCCGCGACATCACCAACCGCATCCTCGATGACATCGCCAAAAAGGGCCGCGTCGACTTCGTCACCGAGGTCTCCTGTCTCCTGCCGCTCGCGGTGATCTGCGGAATGATGGGGATCGAGCAGGAAGACTGGGCCCTCATGTTCAACCTGACGAACAGGGTGCTCGGCTCCGGCGACCCCGAATACCAGACCGAGGTGCCCGAAGACCAGCGCGGCACGGACGAGGCGTCGCGAGTTACCAACCAGATGGGCACGATGCGGATGTTCGGCTTCTTCTCCGAGATGTTGCAGAAGCGCCGCGCCAACCGTCGGGAAGACCTCATCAGCCTGCTCTGCGGCTCGGAGGTCGACGGGGAAGCGCTCAGCGACGAGGAGATCCTCTGGTTCTGCTTCCTGCTAATCCTGGCTGGGAACGAGACGACCCGAAATGCCATCTCCGGAGGCCTGCTCACCCTCTGCGAGCATCCCGAGGAGCGTGCCCGGCTCCAGAGCGACATGTCGCTTCTCCCCTCGGCGATTGAGGAGATCCTGCGCTGGGTCTCGCCCGTGACTCACATGGCCCGCGAGGCAACCGCCGACGCAGAGATCCGCGGCCAGAAGATCGCGAAGGGCGACCGGCTGGTCCTCTGGTATCCGTCGGTGAACCGCGATGAGGACATCTTCCCCGAGCCCGACCGCTTCGACATCACGCGCACGCCGAACGAGCACCTCGCGTTCGGCATTGGCGAGCACTTCTGCCTGGGCGCCGGGTTCGCGCGGCTCGAGCTGAAAGTGATGTTCGAAGAGCTCTTCCGCCGCTTCCCAGACATCCAGCTCGACGGCCCGCCCGAGCGCTTGCGCTCGACCTTCATCGGCGGGATCAAGCACCTGCCGGTGAAGTTCACTCCGGAGAAGTAGGCCTCCGGAGTGAACTGGTCGCATCGGTAAAAGCCGCCGACGGCAACATCATGGGGCTCATCCAACCAGCCTGAATGCAGCCGTTGAAGGCCTTCGCCTCATTCCCACACGTCGGGGCGGCCGCCGCTGCATCGTGGCCTTGTTCCCCTGGGATTGCTGGATCGGGACGTGTCCGCGATTATGACCCGCGTGAAACAGCTTGAGATGGATCTGCTGGACAACGCCTACGACTTTGTGAATGAGTCGCTGCGCGCGGCGCGCAGGGCCGAACAGCTCCCGGGTGCGTGGAAGTTCGCTATCGTCCATATCGTCCAGTCGATCGAGCTGTTCCTGAAGGAGCGTCTCCGTCGGGAGCACGCGGTCTTGGTCTGGGAGAACATCGATCGGCAGAAGTACACCGTCTCTCTTACGCTCGCAGTGGCACGCATCACCGGGGCACACGGAGTCAAAAACACACTACCCTGCTGATGACTTTGTTCGTGCCGATCATCCGCGGTCGACGAATCTCAGCCCGAGATAGTCACGGTGATCGTCTTGGGAGCCGCATCAAACGCCCACTTCTGGATGTAGAGAGTCCCAATCAGCGGGGGAGCGCCTTTCGCCACTTCCTGAAAGCGGTAGGTGTTCTTCGTGTCCTTTTCCAAC
>DATCGT010000153.1:0-2046 GCA_036508775.1 Tepidiformaceae bacterium
CGCCTTCATAGGCGGAGGACTGCTGGTCGTCGCCGGATTGTCCCGCGGCGATAACGGAACTAGGCCGACATCCAGCCTTACCCCATTCGACGTGCGGTCGCCAACGCCAGCAGATCCCTCCCCGCCCGTTCCCAGCGCGACAGCCGATCCTAGCGACGACACACCGACCGTAGCGGCGCCCACGGCGGCTGTTGCAGCCCCTACGCCCTACGATGGTTCGGTCGGGCGCATGATCATTCCGAGCATCGGGGTCGATTACCCACTCGAGCAGATTGGCGTGCTGCCGGGCAATACGCTCGACACGCCTCACGATGCCATCGGGAAGATAGGCTGGTACTACATCTACCAAAAGCCGGGATTCGGCGGTAACGCGGTCTTTTCGGCGCACGTGAACTACGATTTCAAACAGGGCCCGTTTGCCAACCTCGCGAAGGTGCAGGCCGGCGATGAAATCATCGTCCAAATGGACAACGGCAGTCAGTACACGTATCGCGTCTTCCGCAAACAGCGCTATGACATCAGCGACATCCCAATGGCCGAGCTGATCTGGCCCTCTGACCGGCCCGCAGGCGAGGAGTGGATAACGCTCATCACTTGCGGCGGGAACTTCGTGGCAACGCAGGCCAACGGGCTGGGGGAATACACCCAGCGCGATGTCGTTATCGCCGAACGGATCAGCTAGACGCGGCATTCGGACCCCTGACGCGGGCCGCACTTACAGAACGATAGACCAGATTGACGTCGAACCTGCCACATGGGCCGCATATTAGGCGGCGGTAGGCCGGCTTGGCCGTGCGGGTCGGAGGTGTAGAGTTGCGGCGCGGGCACGACCAGGGCGGTTGCCGTCGTGGCTCCCGGTACTCCACCCGGATCACGTAGTCCGGATCGCCCGCTTCCACGCGCTTGTGTACGGCGATCTGTGCGGCGGTGAAATGCTCACCCTCGATTGAGATTGAGACGGTAGTGGGCTCGCCCGGGACGGCCGCGTAGCTCCAGCTCCAGCACACTTGTGGGGCCCCAATAATCCATCAGGCTGCCTCCCAGGAGTATTCGTGATGTAAGCCGCCGAGCACAGGGCGAGCCCTGGGTTTTGCCTTTGGCCTGGTCACTTCGGGGGCGGCACCACCGTTTCGATGCTGGCGGTATCCTGGTCAAGGACTTCACGGAGCGCGAGGGCGCTGGTCTCGTCCACCGTCGCCGTGAGGACGCCACGCCCGGCGGTGAGCGCCTTCATGACCTTCGCGCGGTATGCCTCCGGGACCGAGCTCAGTCCCGGACTGTGCCATTGATCGTCAGGATCCGTGGGCTAACATCCCGCACGGCTGAACCCCCTGCGGTGTTGTCCTTGAGGTCTGTCCTGCAGGCAGTGGTCGGAGCGGGTCACTCCCGCCAACCAAGACGCTTCAATTTCGCCTGGATCGAAGCTCGGAGGCAGATCAGCTTGTGCCTCGTATCTCACCAGGGGTCCGGGTTGACTGGCGATTCCAGGCTCTTTGGCCGTTGCCACGGCCGGCGCGCTACGCCCGTATTCCAGCATCGGGCGCGGATACAGGGTGAACTCCCGGGCCGATGAGGACGACCGGGACAGAGGATTGGCGTATGACTTGCTCAGTAACGCTCCCCACGAGCACGTGCTTAAGTCCACTCTTCCCATGCGTCGCCATCGCGATGGCATCCGCACCGAGGGCGTTCGCGGTCTCCACGATGGTCTCCGCCGTCTGGTCCGACAACTCGACATGAAGGGTCGCGTTCGCGTCGGGAAGGTAGCGCAGCACGACGCTCCGGAGGTAGTCTTCACGTTCCGCCCGCGCCCGCGCGATCGCCTGTCCGCGGTACTCCACAGTCATCGGGCGCGGATCACCAATCGACACCGCAGGCGGTCCGAACTGGTTGGTTACCATCAGTGGAATGTTGCCCGGCTCCGTTCTCGGCTCATTCGCAAATTTCCCACCAGACGTCGACTCCTCCGTCGTACGGAGGTCCTCGGGATGCACGACGGAGAGGAGATGTATTTCCATCGGGACGGAACGCGACCATGCCGCCATC
>DATCGT010000154.1:0-2048 GCA_036508775.1 Tepidiformaceae bacterium
GGCGCCCCCTTCGATGATCGTCCGAGAGCCCGCGGGTCCCTCCATCGTCACCCGCGCGCCGGGAGCGGTCCGAACCCGGAACGTGCTGGGCCCGCCGGGCTGAAGGTCGGTGGTGACGTCGATGCTGCAGTCGGCCCGCGCTGTCTCGGCGGCAGTCACCATCGGCAAGGTCATCACGAAGGCCGGTGGGGCGCCAGGTAGGTCGAGGCATACGTCCTCGATCGTCTTGGCCTTACCGTGCCGCCGATAGGCCATCCACTGCAACCGCTCACCGTCACGCATGGTGCGCTCGGTGATGCCCGTGTCTTGGCGCACCGCGTCCAAGAGGGCGTTCGCGACCTCGTTGCCGATGCCCTGACTCGCCAAAATGGCGCGGATCGTCTCGGCGTTCGCCGCGAAGAACTCCCGGAGCTCGGCCCGCGTCCGGGTGTGCGTACCGCCCGGAGAGAAGGCGTTGGACCCGCCCAGACGGGTGATGGTGTGCTTCCGGTCGAACCCCCGGCAGACACCCTGAGCAGCAGATGGCGAGGATGCCGCCAGGGTCATCATCCCCAGCATGAAGAGGAGCGATGTTGCCGGCTTGAGGCGACGCGAGAGCGTGCGCATTTCTTCCCTCCGGGCATCAGCGATCGAGGTCTTCGGCCTGCACGAACTTGTCATGCTGTTCGCGGTTGAAAGAATATACCTGTAGGGGCGCAATGCGTATTGCCGGGGGGCTATCTCGCCCGCAGGAGGAGGCCGAGTTGATGCCGCAGAGCGAGGTTCTCGGCGGCCATCGCGGGCCGAGGGCGAAAGAGGGTGACGAGGGACGCCAGAAAGGTTCGAGTCAAGCCGAGTATGCTGAGAGGATACGGGCCGAGAATGAGTCAGAGGGGCCGGCTCGCGGAGCGCAGGAAGCTCTATCGGCTGAGGCACCTATGCCCCCGGACGACGTATGGAATTCTGGCGAGGCACACGCTCATCACCGCGTACCCGATGATCGAGTATCTATGGCACCATCTCACGAATGACGACGATCGGACTCATCGGAGCAGGCCACATCGGAAGCCAGGTCGCACGCCTCGCGGTGGCGCACGGCTACAGCGTGGTGATCAGCAACTCGCGAGACCCCGGGACACTCACGGCGCTCGTGAACGAGCTCGGCCCCAGGGCCCGTGCCGCGACACCGGTCGAGGCGGCGAAGAAGGGAGACATCGTCGTGGTGACGATCCCCCTCAAGAACATCCGCAGCGTTCCCATGGAGCCCCTGGCCGGAAAGGTGGTAATCGACACGAACAATTACTACCCGCAGCGCGACGGGCAGATCCCTGAGCTCGACGACGAGGTGACGACCACGTCGGAACTCTTGCAAGCTCACCTTTCGAAATCGAAGGTGGTCAAGGCCTTCAACCACATCTATGCCGCAGAGCTCACGACTCACGGGCAGCCCGCGGGCACTCCGAACCGTCGCGCTCTGGTCATCGCGGGCGACGACCCGTTAGCGAAGGCCACCGTCACCGAAATGCTCGACGCGTTCGGCTTCGACACGGTCGATGCGGGCCCGCTGAAGGAAGGCTGGCGCATTCAGCGCGACACGCCTGGCTACGGACCACGGCGCAACGCCGAGGAGCTGAGGAAGGACCTCGCGGCGGCGAAGCGCTATCGGGACCGGTGACGCCATCGCCCGGAACGGGAGGGACAGAGAAGGTCTCGCGGTGACCTGGGCCCCTTAGAATGTGTAGGGGTTGTAGGGGTGCAATGGGAATTGCCGGGGGCTGTGGCGCGTAGACACCAGCGGCACGTCTTCGGTTTCTTCCCGATCCCGGTCCGCACACGGGCATTCTGTCGGTACGGCGGTTTAGGTTCGAGTAATCGGCCTTTTCCTAAAAGGCGTCCCCGGAGTAATGGCTCAGCGCGCGAGCCTTCGGGACCAAACCTCGCTGGCCGTCGAGAAGCGGCGCTCTAACCGCACCGTCTACCTCCGCCGGGGCGGGTTCCGAGCAGCCTAGTTTCCCAGTGGATGGCTGATAGCGCGGTGGTCCGGGACTGCCGGCAACTCGAGATCGGAA
>DATCGT010000155.1:0-4286 GCA_036508775.1 Tepidiformaceae bacterium
CGTGTTTTCTACGCGCCACAGCGCCCCGCAATTCCCATTGCACGCCTACAGGCGCGCTCTTCGGCGCGACGTCGTGACGGCCCCCTGCTAAGTCCGAAAGGAGCAGACTGGAGCCGTCAGCGCCACCACTCATCGCCGCCCGTCACGCGCCGGATGAGATCGCGTTTTTGAAGCCGTCGTTCGAATGCCGGCCGGCAGCATCCGTCCTCGTCGCCACGTCTCACCGTCCCGGAGGCACCGGCGTCATCGAAGGGGCCGTCATCCCGGGATCGGGCGCCGGGGTCGTCGAATAAGGCGGTGTGGGCGTCGCCTGAGCACGTGGCGTCCGACGTCGTCGAGCGGGCGTTCCGGTCATCGGCGGAGTGCCGGCCATCGGTGGAGTGCCTGCCATCGGCGGTGTCACCGATGGAGTGATCGTTTCCAGTTGTGATGGTGTCGGGGTCCACATTGATGAGGGCGTCGGATTACCGATGGCAGCGGGCGTCGCCCCCGCGGTCGACGGCGTGGGAGCTGCCGGAGCCTTCTCCTGAGCGATCGCGACGAGGGCGGTGGCTCCCGCCAGCGCGGCGAGGACGATGGAAATCTTGTGTCGCATGAATCCCTGCCTTTGGTCCGTTGAAGTGAATGTGACTCGGCGAATTACGGAATCGTGACGCTTAGCGTCTCCTCGGGTCCCAGGGGCGAGTGGTCGTTGGCTGCGAGCATCACCTTGATCGTATGAGTGCCGGACGTGAGGCCATGGAAGGAGAGCTTTGGCGCCGGCGTCGCGATCACTGGACCGTCGTCGACCTGATAATGAAGGTGCCCCTGGCCCGCCATCGGCTTCTCGTTAACCTCGGCTGGATCGATGAGTTTGATTCCCGTGACGGTGACCTTGACAGTCGCGGTCTTCTCCTGGGCCTTCTTCTCCTTGTCGACGAATATGGCAGATAGCTTGACCGCGGTTGCGGACGCATGCTTTTTCACGTTCGAGTGAGCTGGAGTCGCGGTAGTGGTTGACACCTGGCCAGCGATCGCCGGGAAACCCACTGCGAGAAAAGCGACGCCGGAAAGAACCAGGACGGTCATTCTAAGACTGTTGATCGACGTCAGCTGAAAGGGTTTCTTCATGATGATGGCGCTCCTTTTTCGCTTTTACGCATCCTTCGTGCAGGAATGGACGCGCTATTCGCCCTTACGAGTCAAGATGTGTCCGAGCAGAACGCCAACCAGGAGCGCGCCTCCGACCACGAGCGCAGTGTTCTGGTCGGAATATTCGCTGATGCGCCCGGCAGCTTCCCTAATCTGTCTTTTTCCTCGGGCTACTTTCGTGGCGTAGTCGTCTACGACTCCTTGACCGGCCGACTTGAGGTCGTCGAATGCCTCTGAGGCATGGTCACCGAAGGTCTTCGCGGCCTCGCCGGCACGGTCGGCGAGACCTCGCGCTTCGCTCTTGATGTCTGAGCCAAGCCTCTGAGCGCTTTCCGAGAGAGGAGTTTTCCCGGCATACGGTTTCGATGAAGAATTTTCCATAACCACTCCTTTCCGCGTCTACGCCGCAACATTGCTGCCATCGCAGCGTGCGCCTGCGCAGCGTTTCGTTCCAGCGCGCGCGAAAGTGCGCGAAGTGAAAACAGTTCTTAAGCGGCACCGATCTTGCGCCTCCGGCCCAAGGAGGCGCTCATGAAAGACCGTATGGATGGCGACACGAAGAAAGTTGAACGCGCCGCGGGGGCAAACCCCGACCCGATTACAGGTGAGCCAGGCTCTCATCCTGTCGGCACTGGTGTTGGATCGGCTGGGGGCGCGGCCGCAGGAGTCGCGGTGGGGGCCGTCGTTGGAGGTCCGGTCGGTGCCCTAGTCGGCGGAGTGGCCGGCGCGGTTATCGGGGGAGGCGCGGGTCATGCCGCAGGGGAAGCTGCGAATCCGACTGTCGAGAAACAGTACTGGGAGAACGTCTATAAAACTCGCCCCTATTACAAGTCAGGTAGAACCTTTGATTATTACGAGCCTGCCTACCGGTATGGGTGGGAGAACGCGACGAAGCCAGAATTCGCGCAGAAGAGCTTCAATGAAACTGAGGCCGTGCTCAGTCAGCGATGGGCTGCCGAGTCCGGCTCGGCTACTCGCCCGCCCTGGGTCGATTCCAAAGAACCAGCTCGAGACGCTTGGAACCGGATGCGCGGCCGCAAGGCTTAGCGCCGAGAAAGAGGGAGGTAGAAACCGTTCATCGTTCATAGCCAGAGCCAGCCGGGCGGCACGAACGTGTGACGGGCCGGCGAGCGAACGCCCTCGTTAGATATGGGCCGGAACGTCCCCGCTTCGCAGTCTGCTGAATCCCTGTCGCACCGACGACGGCAAGTGCCGCCTGTTGGATACAGTTGTGTGAGCGGCACGGCTCGTGCTTTGTGTACCTCGAGAAGGAAGGGAAAAAATCATGGATACGATCCTCATAATCATTGTGTTGGTCCTTCTGTTCGGGGGCGGCGGCTTTTACTGGAACAGCAGACGCCGATAATCGGCGGCTCATGAGCCCTTTTCACGATCTCGGCCAGCGTTGCGGCGGTCCCTGTAGGGGTGCAATGGGAATTGCCCGACGTCTTGGCGTGCTCAGTCCAGCGTTTCAGATTCGCATCGAATCACGGCGCGCACCGTCCCGCCGATCTTCACGGAGCCGGCCTGGAACATGCACACGGCCGCGGAGATGGGCGTCGACACCTTCCAGGCCGACCGGTTGCCGGACCAAGCCTATCGGACGGCGCCATTCAAGGGACCTTTCACGCGCACGGAGGGAGGCTTCTTCCATGACGGCCGCTTCGCTATGCTTCTCGACGTGGTCAATCACTACGACGGCCTACTCGGCCTCAAGCTTGGCGAAAAGCAGAACACGGATCTCGTCGAGTACCTGAAGTCGCTGTAGAAAGAAGGAGGAACGTCATGAAGAGTCGCGCGGCGATCGGAAATCACCCCGTTCACCCGGCGCTGGTTTCCCTCCCGATCGGCGCCTTCTTTCTCGTGCTCGTCGGCGACATTGCTCACGCTCGCACCGACGCCGACTTCTGGTACGCATTTTCCTTCGTTTGTCTCGGCGCCGGCATCTTGATGGGGCTGGTCGCCGCGATCGCCGGCTTCGTCGACTACTTCGGCGTGAGGATGAGCGATGCCGGCTTCCGGGCGGCGCGGATCCACATGGTGCTCAATCTGACGGGGGTCGTCCTTTACACGATCAACTGGTTCCTGCGACGCGGGAACGGCGCCCTTCACACGCCGCGCTGGAACCTCGTCTTTGGCCTCGAGGTCGTGACATTCCTCGCTCTGGGCGTCTCAGGTTGGCTGGGCGGACGAGTCGCGTTCGAGCACAAGGTCGGGGTCGTCGAGAACGCGGACCCTGAGGCGACGGAGATCGGCCGTCTAGAGACTTCGCGCAAAGTGAAGAGGGGCGCGCGTCCCGGGCCCCGGGTTCGCCCTCGATGATGTGGGCATCGAAGGTAGTGTAGGGGCGCAATGGGAATTGCGATGCTTGCGGGCGCGCACAGTCCAGCGGTTCGGGCTCGCCTCGTAGATGGCGGGCACGGGTCGGCCCGCTCCGGCCCTCTTTGCCGAGTGTCGGGAAATCCCCTTCAGGCTGCTTTTCGAACCAGAACTGGCAGCAGCCGTTCGGCGTTGAGGTAGTCGACACGGAACGGTGAATCCATCGCGCCTTCGCCCAGCCTGCCGCGGGGAGGCGGGATCGCGGACAGTTGCGACGTCGTCCGACCGAAATAGATCTCTGCCGGCGTCGCACCGGCGAGCGCCTGATGCGGGCGGAAGTGCGCGTAGTGGACGAGGCCCAGCCCGATCTTCTCCATCAGGTCTTCCGCTGCCAACGGTCGTAGCAGGCGGAGGCCGAGCGTGTCCTTCAGTGTCCTCCACAGCCGTTCGATCAGAGCGATCGAGCCCTTCTTTCCGATTGCCCCGAACCTCTGCTTCACACCGAGCCTCTTGAGCTTCCGGCGAAAGGTCTGACCCGTGAAGCAGCGAGCGAGATCCGAGATGAAGTGTGCCGGCCGTCCATGGCGCCGTGCCGTCCTCGAAACCAGCCCGGAACGTGTCAATGAAAGTGAGACAGATTCGTTTCGCATTTAGTGACGTACGGATGTGACGATCGCGGTCGTGTCCGGTGGTGGGCCTTGGCCAGGCCGGAGGGGCTGCGGCCCCGCAGGCGGGTTGATCCAGACGGCCGAGGGCGCCTCGATGCGTTTGGGCAGGCCATGGACGACGCGTTCCCGATGCTGCGAGGCGGCGGCGGTGATGACGCGATGGCGGGC
>DATCGT010000156.1:0-2710 GCA_036508775.1 Tepidiformaceae bacterium
TACGACGATTGAGGGAATCGCAAAGAACGGCCAGCTGCATGCGCTGCAGCAGGCATTCCTCGATGAGGCAGCCTTGCAGTGTGGGATCTGCACTCCCGGACTGATCGTGGCATCCAAAGCACTCCTTGACTCAAATCCCAATCCCAGCGAGCAGGAAATTCGTTTCTGGCTGGCGGGGAACCTCTGCCGGTGTACCGGATACGACAAGATCGTGAGGGCGGTCCAGAAGGCCGGGCGGCAACTCCAGGAGGCGAAACAATGACCACCGTTGAGCGTTCGCAATACAAGGTCATCGGCACCCGGCCCGTGCGCCCCGATGGCGTCGAAAAAGTCACTGGCAAGGCGCTGTTTGGCGCCGACGTCCAGCCGGCCGGGCTCATTCATGGACGCGTCCTGCGTAGCCCCCATGCCCATGCCCGGATTCTGCGCATCGACACGAGCGAAGCCGAGAAGCTGCCGGGTGTGCTGGCCGTCGTCACGCATGCCGACTTCCCGAAGACGGTGGCGCGCGTTGAGCAGCTCGGCGAAAGCACCATCAATACCAATGAGGTCGGCGAGAACGTACTCGCATCGAGCAAAGTGCTCTATCGCGGTCACGCGGTCGCGGCCGTCGCGGCTGCCAGCCGCATGGTTGCCGACGAGGCTCTGAAACACATCCGCGTTGACTATGAGGTGCTCCCGCCCGTCCTCAACGTCATCGACGCAATGCGTGATGATGCGCCGATTCTCAATGAGTTGCTGCGCACCCGGTCGATGGGCGGGAAGGTGGGTGACAAGCCTACGAACATCGCCGCCTACAACCAGTTCAAGGGTGGCGACGTTGAATCGGCCTTCGCCGCTGCTGACGCTGTCGTTGAGCACGAGTTCACGACGTCGATGGTCCACCAGGGCTACATCGAGCCGCAGACTTCGACCGCCAACTGGAATGCTGATGGCACCATCACGATTTGGACCAGCACTCAGGGGGCCTTCGGGGTCAGAGGTCTGACGGCCCAGATTCTGAAGCACCCCATTTCCAAGGTGCGCGTCATTCCCATGGAGATCGGCGGCGGCTTCGGCGGCAAGTCCCCTGTCTACCTGGACCCGGTTGCCGCGCTGCTTTCGAAGAAGTCTGGCAGACCCGTAAAGATGACGATGAGCCGGGCCGAAGTTTTCGAAGGCACCGGACCAACGAGCGGCACTGTGATTCGCGTGAAGGCCGCCGTCAAAGATGGGCGACTCACCGCGGTCAAGGCGGACCTTCGTTACGAGGCGGGGGCCTTCCCCGGTTCCAGCGTTGGGGCTGGCGCAATGTGCATGCTTGGCCCCTACATCGTCGAGAACTTCGAAATCGAGACGTATGACGTCGTGGTGAACAAGCCGAAGACGGCCGCCTACCGCGCCCCTGGGGCGCAACCGGCAGCGTTCGCCTGTGAGTCGGTCATCGATGAGCTTTGCACGAAGCTCGACCTTGACCCGCTGGAGTTCCGCCTGAAGAACAGCGCGAAGGAAGGAACCCGCCAGGTGACGGGCCTCCCGTTCGGGCGAATCGGCTGCGAAGAGGTGGTGCAGGCGGCGCTGAGCAGTCCCCACTACCTCTCTCCGATCGAGGGTCCGAACCGCGGCCGCGGCGTGGCCTCCGGGTTCTGGTTCAACGGGGGTATGCAGTCCTCGGTCGTCGTGGCGGTCAACGTTGACGGCACCGTAAACCTCATCGAGGGGTCGGCTGACATCGGCGGCACCCGGGCCTCGCTGGGGATGCAACTGGCCGAGACGCTCTCGTTGCCTTTCGAAGCCATCCGGACTTCCGTGGTCGACACCGATTCTATCGGGCACAACGACGTCACCGGCGGCAGCCGAACGACCTTCGCGAGTGGCATGGCCGTTCACGAGGCCGGGCTGGATATTCAGCGCCAGATGTGTGCCCGGGCCGCCCGGCTCTGGGGCTGTCCCCCGGAGGACGTGTTCTACGAGGAAGGTGTCCTGCACTGCCGCACAGACTCGACGAGGGAACTCACCTTCGCGGAACTGGCCAGGCAGTCGGCCCGCACTGGTGGCCCGATCGTCGGGAAGGCATCGCTGTCGGCGCGTGGCGCCGGGCCCGCGTACGCCACTCACGTCGTGGACGTCGAAGTCGATCCCGAAACCGGGAAGGTCTCCATCCTGCGCTACACCGCCGTCCAGGACGCTGGCACTGCCATCCACCCTGCCTATGTCGAAGGGCAGATGCAGGGTGCCGTCGTCCAGGGCATCGGCTGGGCGTTGAATGAGGAGTACTACTTCAGCGAGGACGGCCGGATGCTCAACTCGAGCTATCTCGACTATCGCATGCCGACCGCCCTCGACGTCCCCATGATCGACACGATCATCGTGGAAGTCCCGAATCCCGGGCACCCGTATGGCGTGCGCGGGGTCGGTGAAGTGCCGATCGTGCCTCCGCTGGCGGCTGTGGCGAATGCCATCGCGGCGGCGACCGGCCACCGGTTCACGGACCTCCCGATCTCGCCCCGTAGGGTCGTCGAGACCCTGCATAACCTGGACTGAACGATGGCGACCGTGCTCGTCCCGACGATGCTACGGTCACTTTGCGACGGTGCGGCCCGTATGGATGCGCCGGGGGGGACCCTGGACGAAGTCCTGCGGGCCGCTGACCGGCGGTTTCCCGGTTTCTACGCGAGGGTCGTGGATGCCGGGACCGTGCGGCCCGAACTGGCGGTCGCGGTGGACGGAG
>DATCGT010000157.1:0-5386 GCA_036508775.1 Tepidiformaceae bacterium
CAGCAGGACCATGAGCAGGAGCTAACTGAGGCCCGCGCCCGCCTCGCCTCGCACCAGTCCGAGGCGGAGCGCAAGCGCCACCTCAGCGAACTCCGCGATCGGCTCGTGCGGGAATGGGAATCCGTTACGTTCGAGGTACTCCAGGCGACGATTCGCGAGGTTGTCGACCGTGTTGAGGTCGACGGGACCGACTGTCGCGTCTTCCTCCGGCCGTGAGACTCGTCGTTTATGCCGACGGCGCCAGCCGCGGCAACCCCGGTCCGGCCTCGATCGGCGCGAGCGTCCAGGACGAAACCGGTCATGAACTGGCCACGGTCAGCCGGACCATCGGCATTAGCACGAACAATCAGGCAGAGTACCGGGCTGCGATCGAAGGTATTCGATCAGCACGCGAGCTGGGGGCCACTGCCATTGACCTGCGGATGGATAGCGAACTGGTCATCCGGCAACTCTCGGGGCGCTACCGGGTGAAGAATGTGGGCCTGCAGCCGTTGTACGCGACACTCGTCCGTGAACTCGAGGAGACGGGCCCGGCGACGATCGGTCACGTTACCCGTGACCTGAACCGCCGCGCTGACGCTCTCGCAAATGCCGCTCTCGACGGCAAAGTGCTCGATTAGTCGGAGGCCGCGCCGCCGGAGTCTACTGGCGTCGGACCTGAGATTTCGACCTGGGCTGAGACGGTTTCGCCGTTACAGGTCAGGCGCAGTTGCTGGACACCCGGCGCTGCGTCATTGCCGACATACCACGACCAGGACACAAACCCCGTCGCGTCGGCGACCTTCGACCCGAGGTTGAAGCTCCCGGTCTCGTCGGCGGAGGGGCTGTCGCTAAGAAGCATGCAATCGGCTCCCTCGCCCGTCTGGGCATCGATGCGCGCGGTGGAATCTGGCTCAATGGGGCTCGTAATCGCGGTGACTGAGAGGGGCACGTACGTTGCGATTGCCAGCGATGAGACGCTGTTGCCAGTGTCGTCCACCGGGGGCCCGTCCTGGGTCGCGGCGCACCAGCCGACGTTAGCTGTCCCGAGAACGGTAAGCCCGACAAAGGGGGCAAGCAGGAAGACGGCCCAGGCATTCATATGCGTTTGATGAACAATCGTAGCGCAACGGCGCGGAGTTTCCGCACAGATGCGTATCTGTAGATGTTGCGAAACGAACAAAAGTGACGGCTCCGTTGAGCCTTCGACGACCATTCGGGAAAGGGAGAGATCGGCGTGCAGTGCTGCGCGGACCCACCGCCTCTCCACGGTGGGTCGCACAGCGGTTTCAGGATGCCCCCGAAATCGCGATCGGGCGAGGTCCATCAGGCCACCGTCGAGCTGACCGGTCGTTCCTACTCCAGCGACTCGCGACGGTGCATGATGACGCTGTGACTGCACATTCGGCCGGGTCCGGTCGGCGCGGCGCCGCTCCCGATGACGAGCAACTCATCGCCCTCCTCCAGCAGGTTGCGGAGGGAACGGTGCCCGTCTATCGCGCGCAGGTCCCGGTTCGTTACCTCCGGCCATTCTCTCCGACGTTCAAACCCGAGTCGGCGGGTCTTGCCGTCGCGGGCGTACAGTCGCCTCCGGTCCTCACCTACCAGGTGGGCGACTTCTTCGTCACCAGTGCGGATTATGCCGGCTACTACGCCCACCTCGAGTCCAACAACGAGGCCGTTCCCTGCCTGGTCTTGGGCGAGCCGCAGGGAACCCATGCGACTGATGTTCGCCCGGCAACCGGGCTCGAAGTGCAGCAGTTCCTCGGGATCCGCCCCCCCGCGGCGAAAGCCGCCCCAGTGGTTCCGCCCCCGGATCCAACCCCGCCGCAGGTGAACATCTTCTAGCGATGCCGGGCGGCACGCGATTCGCCAAACCTGTTACCTTGAAGTTGGTTCAGCGGGCCGGGTGATCGCTGCGGTTCGCCGTAGAGGAAAGTCCGGACTCCATCGGGCAGGGTGCCGGGTAACGCCCGGGCGGCGTGAGCCGACGGCCAGTGCAACAGAAACAAACCGCCCGCTTCGGCGGGTAAGGGTGAAATGGTGCGGTAAGAGCGCACCGGCGTCCTGGTGACAGGGCGGCCGTGCAAACCCCACCCGGAGCAAGGCCAAATAGGGGAGAAGGGTGCCCGACCCGTTATCACTCCCGGGTTGGCTGCTAGAGCGGCGCAGCAATGCGCCGTCGAGAGAAATGGTCACCGCCCCGTTCGCGGGGTACAGGATCCGGCTTATAGGCCCGCTGGACCACACAACTTCCGCTGGACGTTAGGCGCGGAACGCAAGACGCTACGCCTATGACACAGTGGGAATACGCCTCGCTCCGCAATGACGGCCCTGCCTCGCGTGAGACGCTCAACGAGCTCGGCGCCGACGGCTGGGAACTGGTTTCGGTCCTCCAGGGTAAGGACACCGGCCAGTTCCTCTACGTGTTCAAGCGCCCGAAGCAGGTCTAGCTCCTCCCTTCTCTTCCCGCCATTTGCTACGATCGGATCACATCCCATCGTCTCGGGAGCGCGACCCCATGACTGCCGACCAAGCTGTCCTCGAAGTAACTGACGCCACGTTTGCGACCGCCGTCCTCGAAGCGTCGAAGACGAGACCCGTTGTCGTCGACTTCTGGGCGCCATGGTGCGGCCCCTGCCGTGTGCTCGGGCCGATTATCGAGAAGGTAGCTGCGGCGACCGACGGCGCGGTGCTCCTGGTGAAGCTCAACACCGATGAGAACCCCCGGACCGCGACCCAGTACCAGATCCAGGGCATCCCGGCGGTCAAAGCGTTCGTCGACGGTCGCGTGAAGGCGGAGTTCACGGGCGCGGTCCCGGAGACGCAGGTCCGCGCCTTCTTCCAGAAGCTGCTTCCCTCGCCCCACGAGGTCGCGGCGCAGGAAGCCGATCGGCTCGCCGCCGCCGGTGATACCGCGGCCGCCGAACGCGCCTACCGCGAAGTGCTCGCGAAAGTTCCCGGCAATCCCGACGCCATCGTCGGGCTGGCGCGCATCCTGATGGCATGCGGCGAGACCGATGATGCCGCGGCCCTGCTCGAACGCGCACCGGCGGATCGCCGGGCGAAGGCACTGAAGCACCGCCTCTTCCTCGACGCGTTTGCGCGAGACCACGGTGCCGACGACCTTGCGGGCGAGGTGGCCCGCAGCCCACGGGATCCGCGGGCGCATTACCGCTGGGGCGTCATGCTCGCGGCCCGTGAGCAGTACGAGTCGGCCCTCGATGAACTCATCGAGTCGGTCCGGATCGACCGCGCCTTCGCTGATGGCGCCGCCCGAAAGGCCGTCCTGGCGGTTTTCGACATCCTTGGGCTCGATTCACCGGTCACCCGCGACTACCAGCGGCGTCTCTCGGCCGCCATTTTCTAGCGGAGCGCCCGCTCCGGCGCTATCGTGGCGCCAGCCAGCCTCGAAGGGGTGCCATGTCTGAAGGCCTCGTGGTGCTGCCCTTCCGGCACGGCCCGTTCTGGAACTTCACCTATTTGCTCGCCTGCCCCCAGACCGGCGAAGCCGCCGTGGTCGACCCGGCGTGGGACATCGCCTCCGTCGTCGACATGGCGGACGCGCGCGGCTTCCGAATCTCCACGCTCCTCTTGACCCACGCCCACAGTGATCATGCCCATGGAACCGAGGACCTTGTGCGCCGTACCGGCGCTGCCGTCATCGCCCATACCGCCGAACTGCCGGAGTTGCGACGTCTCTACCGCGGCGCCATCACGGAAGTTGCCGGTGACGAGTCCATGCAAATCGGGGCTGTTTCGCTGCGTCTCCTCCACACACCGGGCCACAGCGAAGGATCGATCTCGATCCTCGCGGACGGTCAGATCTTCACCGGCGATACCCTGGCGGTCGGGTCGGTCGGCCGACCCGGCCCGGGCGATGAGGCGCTGGAAGCACTGTGGAACACGGTCAATGGCGTCTTGCGGCAATTGCCCGACGAAACCGTGGTTCGCCCGGGTCACGACTCCGGTCCGAGTCCGTCTTCGCCGCTCGGAGAACAGAGGGTTCTGGTCCCTGCGCTAGCGGCAACTTCGCTTGCGGACTTCGCCGCGGAAATCCAGCGCGGCGCCGGGTGGCACTTCCCCGCCTGAGACCTGCTTAGCCGTTGCCCCGGAGTGCGGCCGCCGCGCTGCCGCAGTCGTACAACGAGCCGTAATACTGTGTTGGCGCGTCCCCCCTGGGTACCAGCGTGCAGGCCCTCGCCACCGCGGACATCACCGCGCTCGAGCCAACTGCGGGCGTGGTCGCGGCAGCCGCGGTGCCAAAAGGTGGGGAGGGAACGAAGGGAATGCGCGGCCCGGCTGGTGCGCTCCCCCCGATCGGAGACAAGGGGCCCGTGGTTCCGATACGGGGCGCGCCGAAGGCGCCACCCGGGCCACCGCCGGGCCCGCCCGAGGTGAGCACATAGCGCACGTCGCCGTTTGCAACGAAGTCGGCGAACTGGGGCACGGTTATGGTCGGGTCGTTGCCGCTGAACCCGCCGATGGCCATGACCGAGACCTGTCCGTCGGCGATCAGCGTTGAGGCGTTCTGGGCACTGGCTACGGCAAGGTCCCAGCGCGTGCCGTCGGTGTGATGGGATTGCAACCAGGCTGCCAGCTGCGTCGTCCCGTTATCGAACGCATTCGAGCCGAAGCTCTGGCCAGCCGGGCCCTGGCGGGGCCCGGCCTGGGGGAGCGTCGTGTTCATAGAAGGGTGTGCCACTTCATAGCTCGACCACGCGCCCGGGATGAGCAGCAGTCCGCCCACGACGAGGGCCAGTCCTGGCATCGGCCGCATTCGCCGGACCGCGAAGAGGGCAAGCACCGCACCGGCGACAACCACTGCTCCGATTGCAATGGGTCGGATGCCCGACTGGAACGTCGGGAAGCGACCGGAGATGGAGAGCTGGACCGCCAGCGTGGCCGCCGCGATTCCAAGCACCGGGACGATCCAGCGCCAGTCGCGCTTCACGAGGCTCGCTGCCGCCGCGACGGTCATCCCGACGAGAATCGCGATCCCCGGTGCCATCGCCGAGGTGTAGTAGCTGTGATAGATCCCCTGTGCGTAGGAGAAGATCCCTCCGAAAAGCAGAACCCAGCCCAGCGCAAGGATCGTTGCGGCGCGCCGGAGCCGGTCCTTACGCCACTCCCACAGACAGAGCACGCTCCCCAGCAGGGCGAATGGCAGGAACCAGGCGATCTGGCTTCCATTCGAGTCGTCGAGCATGCGGAGCAGCCCCGGCGTCCCGGCGATGATCCCGCCCGCGCCTCTTGCGTTCGCCCCCGGCTGATTTCCGCCCGGGCCGAAGCCGCCGGGTGTCGCCGCGCGGTTCTGCGGTTGGGTCCCGCCCGGGGTGACATTGCCGTTCTGGCCCTGCTGGGTTCGACCGGGGATGACGTTACCACTCTGTCCGGGCTGGACTCC
>DATCGT010000158.1:0-4292 GCA_036508775.1 Tepidiformaceae bacterium
AAGTCCTTCGCAAACTGGTCAAACGCGGGGGCGAGCTTGTCGCCGAGCGCTGCGGGATTTGCGAGCAGAGACGGGTCCTGCATCGCGGTGGTGAGGCTGTCTTCGAGCTTCTTCTCGGCGGCGCATATGGCGGCAACGTAGCTCGAGTCGGAGCCGCCGCTGGAGCCGCCGCCGCAGGCGACGAGTACCAGGGACGGGATGATCGTGAACGCGATGAGCGCCCACCGGGCCAACTTGGAACGGGTCATTAAGTCCCCCAAGGAAGGTTTGGTTCGCGGCAGGGCCGAAAGTTAGTTCACCTTAACCGGCGTGCGTTCTTTCTGTCGAACCCAGACCCCACACAACAAGAAGGGCGGCCCATGTGGGCCGCCCTTCTGAAGTTGCTCCAGTTGGAGACTAGATTTCCAGCATCTGCGCGACGCGCTCGCGATGGAAATCGCCGTCGCCCCAGAACAGCTCCGCACGCTTCTGGCGGCGGAAGAAGAGCTGGATGATGTAGTCCTTGGTGAAACCGATACCACCGTGGATCTGCTGCCCGTGGGCAACAACACGGCGGCTGGCATCGCTGCACCAGGCCTTTGCCATCGCGGTGTCCATGTCCTGCGAGGCTTCGTTCTCACTGGTTGCCCAGGCGGCCTTGTACATGATGTACCGCATGCCATCGACATCGGTAACCATGTCAGCAGCCTTGTGCTGGATGGCCTGGAAGGAGCCAATGGGGCGGCCGAACTGGACGCGCTCCTTGGCGTAGTTGACGGAGATCTCGAAGTCGCGCTGGGTGAGACCCACCATGTACGCGTTTTCGAGGTTCGTCGCCATGTTGCGGAGGCGGCTCATCGCCTTCTCGTCCAGGTTAACGACGTCGGCGGCTGCAACCTTGACGTCCTTGAGGATGACTTCCGCCTGCTTGTCGCTGGCGATGGTCTTCAGGACGTTCACGGTCACGCCCGCCTGGTCACGCGGGACGATGAAGAGGGCCATGCCGCCGTTCGCCTTCTGGGCGGCGACGTGCAGGTAGTCGGCGACGTGGGCATCCGGGACGAACAGCTTCGTGCCGTTGAGCACGCTGTCGGCGCCGGCTGCGGTTGCCTTCATCGTGATGCCAGCGGCATCCCAGCGTCCGCTGGGCTCGGTGAAGGCATAGGTGTGGATGGCAGAGCCATCCGCCATCTTCGGCAGGTACTTTGCCTTCTGGGCATCGGTGCCGGCCAGCAGGAGGGCTGCCGTGGCGACCTGGTTCGGGATGAAGGGCCCTGGGACCAGGGCTCGCCCGAATTCTTCGACGAGGACGCAGAGGTCGAGGAACGAGAAGCCTGCGCCACCCTGGGCCTCAGGAACCATCAGTCCCTGCCAGCCGAGGTCGGCCATCTTCTTCCAGAGAGCCGGGCTGTAGCCCTTCTCATCTTCTTCCATCGCGCGGACATGCTCTTCCGGTGATTCCTTCTCCAGGAATTCCCGTGCGGAGTTCCTCAAAAGTTCTTGTTCTTCGCTTAGGCCGAGATCCATGCGGCGCAGTCCCCTTCATGTTCGTAGCCGCTCGAAACGTCTCCGGCGGTAACCCGCCAGATCGGCTCGACGGCCCAGTGTGTGCGGGCGGCATTCTAGCACGATACTTTGCGCACTGCGAACAAGGGCCCGTTTTGGCCTACATAATCGGGTTTCTTACACTGCGCCGACCAAAAGTGATTGCACGCGGACCGTAGACTGTCCGGGCAATGCTGCCAGCTCCCGGATCGCGGATGCTATCCGCGCGGCCTCGTCCGATGGACCCGACGCTCCTTCGGTGACCCGTCGCAGCCAGCTGGCGCGGACGGTCGCTTCCAAGCGGTACATGTCCCCCTTCGCGGGAGTGGACGACTCAATGATGAGCCTGACGGTTGCGCCGGGTGCGTTGTAAATGCGGACGATGCCAGATTCCTGGCCGTCCACGAAGGTGATTGCGGCGCCCTGTGTCGCGTCCGAGGGAACACCTGCCAGGAATTCCGCTGCCGAGCGCATGTACGGCTCCTGGCCAACGTCCTCGACCGGTTGTGCCGGGGCGGTCCACATCGCGGAGGCTTCAGCGTCTCCGGGATCGAGCAATTGTTCGTCCTCGATCGTCAATACCATGAATAACTCCCTCCCCATACCGATCTCAGCATCGCACAACGATGTGAACTATTTGGAAACGGTCAGGGTGACCGTAGGTGACGGAGAAAGAAGGACGCGGGAGCGGAAGGGTCGTTCGTTCAGGTGACGCGGGCGTCACCGCTGCCTCTGAACGAAGCGACCGATGCGCTCAAGCGCTCGTTCTATTGCTTCGTAGCCGCTCGCGTAACAGGCGCGAACGTACCCCTCGCCACCTGCACCGAACGCATTCCCCGGGACCACCGCGACGCGCTCTTCGGTGAGGAGCCGTTCGCTGAAGGTGGTGCTGTCCAGCCCCGTAACGGAAATATCGGGGAACGCATAAAACGCTCCACGAGGCTCGAACGTTGGAAGCCCGACGGCCCGGAAACCATCAACGATGAGACGTCGCCGCCGGTTGTATTCGGCGACCATCTCGGCGACGAAGGATTCGCCCTGGTCGAGGGCGGCAATCCCCGCGTACTGCGCGGCGGTGGGGGCGGACATCATGACGTACTGGTGCACCTTCATGACGGCTTCGGCCAGCGGGGCGGGTGCGGCCACCCATCCCAGTCGCCAACCGGTCATAGCATAAGCCTTGCTGAAACCGCCGAGGAGGACCGTTCGGTCCCGCATCCCCGGCAAAGAGGCGAAGCAGGTGTGCTGCCCCTCGTACGTCATCCGGTCGTATAGCTCGTCGCTGATGACGACGAGGTCGTTACGCTGCGCGACTTCTCCGATGGCGAGGAGGTCTTCCCGGCCCATCGTGGCGCCGGTCGGGTTGGCCGGGTAGCCGAGCAGGAGGGCACGGGTCCTCGCGGTGACCGCTGCTTCAGTCTGTTCCGGGAGCAGCCGGAAGTCGTTCGCGTTGTAAGTCGGAACCGGGACAAAAGTCCCACCCGCCATGATCGTGGCTGGCATGTAGGCGACATAACATGGATCGGCGCAGAGAACCTCGTCACCCGGGTCGAGGAGCGCTCGCATGGTGATGTCCAGGCCCTCGCTGGAGCCGCTGGTAATGACGATCTCGTCCTTCGGGTCGTAGCGGACGCCGTAGAGGCGGAAGAGGTGGTCGCTGAGCTTCTCGCGCAACTCGGGCAGGCCGTAGTTCGAGGTGTAGTGCGTGTCGCCCCGCTCGATGCTTTCGATTGCGGCGCGGCGGAACGGTTCCGGCGTCACGTAGTCCGGTTCGCCGACGCCGAGCGAGATCACGTCATCGATCGTGCTCAGCAGATCGAAGAACTTGCGGATTCCGCTCGCGGGGACAGAACGCATCCGGTTCGAAACGAATCGGCTGCTATCAGTGGTAATGGTGGGCATGGTCTGCTCCTGTCTCCCGCCCGGCAGCCCAACAAAAAGGCCGCCATCGTGGCGGCCTCGGAATGTTTTCGACTCAGCGATTCCTGCGTCCGCCTTCTACTCGCGCGCATGCGCCGCCGCCGCTGCCGCGGTAGCGAGTGCACATGCAGAATTGAAAGTGGACGGATTCATCGCTTCAAACTGTCCGGTGTAGCAGGACTATCGTCAATAGCGGCCAACTCCCAAAACACCCGTCGCGAAACACCTATCCGGTCGCTAGGATTCGCCTCGAGGAGACACCCATGACGAGCGCGATACCTCCCGTGGATTCCGGCTTCGGCCCCCTCATCGGCCTCCGGATGACGGGCCGCGACATGAACTCAAGCGAATGCGAGCTGGAGGTGACACCGGCTCTCCTGAATCCACACGGAACCGTCCATGGCGGCGCCGTGTACTCCATGGCCGACCAGGGCATGGGCGCTGCGCTCTACCCCCATCTCGTCGACGGCGAACTCTGCGCGACGATCGAGATCACGATCGCCTACTTCGTGGCGGTGCGGTCCGGCCGCCTCGTCTGCCGGTCGCGCGTGATCAACAAGGCGAAACGCGTTGCGACGTTAGAGTCGGAAATCCGCCAGGGCGACACGCTTGTGGCAAAGGCGCTCGGTACCTTCGCTATCTTTGCGGGGTCGATAGCCGAACGCCGCTGAAGGTACCGGTCGCGAAGCGGGGTCACCCCCACCGGAAGTCAGAGCCGCGCGCGTAAGCAAGCGGCCTGCGCCCGGAAGTCACACCGGACGCCTCGCGCCAGCCCACCCACTCGACGCCGGGTCGTAGCCGTGCGCCACCGGGCGCACCGCGGGCTAATTCGGTCGCGCGCGTCAGCC
>DATCGT010000159.1:0-3006 GCA_036508775.1 Tepidiformaceae bacterium
TCGTACGCACTGACATTTTTCGTGCCGCGTACGCGTGCGCGCAAGCCGACCCCTCGAGACGTTGCCGGGCTTCGCCGGTACTCCTCAGGGATCCGGGGGTGACAGTGCCGGGCTCGGGGGCAGCACCTACTGGTGTTACTCAATGGCTCCGAAAGGCCCACCGATCGCCGAGTCGACCCTCGCTCGTACAACCGCTCCTCCACGGGGTCGTACAACAGTTGGTGCGCGCGTCTGACGAGGCTGGCGACGAGGCCGCGGATTCCACTCAGCGATCACGCGACCGATCGACTCGTCGAACGCTGCCCGGTCGGCGAAGGCTGCTCCCCGCAACAACCGCCTCGATGCGCACCACATCATCGCCTGGTCGTACGTCTAAGGATGCCTGCCGACGGTACGACTTCTTGCCAAGCAAGCCGCCGATCGGATGGCACAGTCCCAAGTCACAACCGCGCCGGATTGGACCTCGACCCCGCCACCGGACCCAGCCGGATCTTCCCCGCCCACGCCGGGCAGGGATTCGACCTCCACGAATGCATACGGGTCCTCTTCGACATCGCCCTCGACGACCTGCCCGACGTGGCCTGAGCGTTCCCGCGGGAACGTCACATCGGTGCTGCCCGACATGCAATCGGGGTCTGGCGGGACGTAACACGCCGACGTGCGGGTCGAACGGGCTCCTATTGCCTGTCCGACGGTTTGCGCATCCGGTCGTCGGACATCAGCGGGCCGTCGCTCAGCCCCTCGGCGAGCGTTGCGCCCTCGACTCCGGACGCACCGTGGCACCGGCACTAGCATCGGGCCCGTGGATGCCGTCGAGTTAGCTGCTGTTGTCTCGGCGATCGTGTTGGCTCGCTGGTCGGAGATTCCGGAAGCAATCACGCCGTTGGAGGGCGGGATGAACTCGGCGACAGTCTCCGTCCGGCTCTCTCGGGGTAGGTTCGTAGCGAAGTGGGTACCCCTGAAGAACAGGGACGCTCTCCATGCCGGCGCAGCAGCTGCCGTCCTCATGTCAGCTGGCGGACTCTCGGCCGGCGCCCCCTTATCTACCGATTCGGGCGACCTCTCTGTCGAAGTCGGCAGCGGAGTTCTGTCTCTACTCGAATGGGTGCCGGGCAGCGCCCTCACGGGAAGGTCCGATCAGGATCAGCGGCAGATCGCCCGAACGCTGGCGAAAGCACATGGTATGGAGACTCGCGAGGTGACGCGACGTCCCTTCTTTGAGTGGATACACGGTTCCGCACCTGGACTTGGTGCCGAACCCTGGGTTCGACCCGCCGTCCACGCAGTCTGCAACGAGTATGCGTTGCTTCCCCCTGTGACCTGGGGGATCCTTCATACCGACCCGGCTCCCGAAGCATTCCTCTACGACGAATTGACTGACTCGGTCGGACTGATTGACTGGGCTGGATCGACCAGGGGCCCCTTGTTGTACGACGTCGCCTCCGCCCTCATGTATCTCGGCGGGATCAAGCGCGGGAGCACGTTCTTGGGTGAGTACGCCCTCTGCGGGTCGATCTTCTCGGACGAGATCGACAGCCACCTTTCCGCATTCCGGCGATTCCGCGGCGCGGTTCAAGCCGTGTACTTCTCGCAAAGACTCCTCGCAGATGATCTCACCGGGATAGCGGACGGCAGCGAGAACTGGAAAGGGCTCCACGATGCCCACGAGATCCTTAGAGAGCTTGGAGTGACGAAGGCGGATCTTGGCTATACATCATTTCTGTGATGCCCCTCCGCCGACCGCGTCAGAGGACAAAGGGGATGAAGCGTTTGGTACGCCGCAGGTAGTTCTCGTATTCCTGCCCAAAGGCGACACGGCACTCGACCTCATCGGCCAGCGCCGCCCAGATGAGGAACCCCGTCGCTGCAACGGCGAGCGCGCCTCCCTCCAGCGACGGGTGTTTGAAGAAGATGCCCCAGGCGAGGAGAAGGAGGGAGCTGAACAGCGGATGCCGGATGAAGCGGAAGATCCCGGTCGTAACCAGTTGCGATGTCGCTTCGAACGCGAAAAGGGACGGGTCTTCGGCCTGGCGCGCCGACGTCGGCTTCCCGGCGCGGGCGAGAAGCACCGATCCCCAGACCACGGGCACGATGCTCGCGACGAGTAGCCCCCATGAGATCAACTGGCTCCAGGCGAACGGATCGATCCACCAGGAATCAGCGTTGATGAAGAACAACGCCGCGATCGCCTCCCAAGCGAAGAACCGCGGAAACCCATGGGAACGTGGCCTGGCCAGGGAGCGCCACGACACGGCCAACACGGCCGCGCTCACCAGCACGAAGCCACCGACCTGCCACGCCACAGGATCACTCCTCCAACAGCGGGTTACCGCACGCTGCGTCCCCCGGCGAACTGCCGCCCGATCCGCGAGCGGGCGCCTTGGCAGCTGCTGGGATATCGCCATCTGATCGTCGCACAAGACCGACCACCGGACCGGCGAAATGGCAAAGGCTCGGTTGGAAGGCCTTCCCGTCGGCCATCGAGGATGACCCGCTGCTGGAGCTGGCGATGGCGGCGGCCGAGGCTTACCCGTTCGCCGAAGAACGAGGTTGCCGGAAACGCGTCTCGCCCGGTACCGCCCGACGTGCAATCGCGGTCTGGCGGACGCGACACGCCGCGGTACGGGTCGTACCAGCGTCTCGTGCATGTCCGACAGGTCGCGAAGCAAAAGGTCGGTAGGGTCCTGCCATGCCAGAGCTCCTTTCGGGGTTGATCATCGAGGTGCCCGAGGCGGAGCCTGCAGTCGGGGAGCTTCGGATGCGGCTAGACCGTGTGGCCTCGCTGGGGGTCCCCGCGCACGTCACCGCGCTGTTCCCCTTCGTCGCCGCAGCGTCGATCGATGCCGACGTGCTGGACCGCATCGCCGACGTCGCATGTGGCAGCCACCCGTTCGACTACCTGTTCTCCCGGACCGCCTGGTTCGGTGACGACGTCCTGCACCTGGCGCCGGAGGAACCGACCCCGTTCCGCGACCTGACGGCCCGGCTGTGGGAAGCCTTCCCGGC
>DATCGT010000160.1:0-2287 GCA_036508775.1 Tepidiformaceae bacterium
AGCCCGCTTCAAAGAACGCCAGTCAGACGCTGATGGCGATGGGCCTCATCCTCGGCAGCATGTTCCTGGGAGTGATGATCATTGCCCGGCACTACGGATTCATCCCGCACGAAGACAACACCATCCCGGCCCAGCTCGGCGTCAAGGCATTTGGCGATGGTACGTTCCTCTTCGGCTTTCTCCAGCTGACGACAGCCGGGATCCTCATCCTTGCCGCGAACACATCTTTTGCCGACTTCCCGCGCCTCTCGGCCATCCTCGCCCGCGATGGATACATGCCGCGAGTCTTCCACGCCCGGGGCAACCGTCTCGTCTTCAGCTACGGGATCGTGGCTCTCGCCATCCTGTCCTGTCTCCTCCTCATCGCCTTCAATGCGACGACGACCCGGCTTATCCCGTTGTACGCGCTTGGGGTATTTCTTTCGTTCACCCTGAGCCAGTCAGGGATGGTAAAGCACTGGCTGAAAGGGAAAGAACGGGGATGGCGCCGCGCTGCCGCGGTCAATGGCCTGGGCGCGGTCGCGACCGCTGTCGTCTTTCTCGTGATCCTTGAAGCCAAGTTTGCCCAGGGCGCGTGGATTGTCGTCATCCTTATCCCCGTGCTCGCGTCATGCGCCTGGCAGATAGGCCGCTTCTACAAGTCACTCAGCCGCTCGCTCCACGTGCCGGTGGACGCGGCGCTCGCAATCCAGCCGAACGGGCCCTCGGCAACTCCCATCGTCGTGCCGGTCGATGACATCAACATGGCGACCGTGATGACCATCAGCTCGGCCTGCGCGATGTCGCACGATGTCACCGCTGTTCACGTTGTGGTCGATCCCGACCAGCCGTCGACGGTGGAGGACCGCTGGTATCGCCAGTTCCCAGACGTGCCGCTCGTCATCATCGATTCGCCGTACCGGACCGTCTCCGACCCGATCGCCGCTTACGTTCGCGACCGGCTCCACGAGGCGCCGCACGAGGTGACCGTCATGGTGCCGATCATCGAGGTGCGCCACTGGTATCAGCGCCCTCTGGTGAACCAGAGCATCCTTAGCCTCGTGAAGCTGCTCTCGACCCAGCGCCATGTCACGGTGATCAAGTCGCCCCACAACCCGGGCGGGCGCGGTCGCCGGAACGCTGCCATCTCGACCCCCTGAGTCGGGCGTCCCGCAACCCACCTCTTCCTCTGTCATATCCACCCGGTGCGATATCCTCGGTTTGTGCTCGGCGGGCGCACGGACTGCCGTCGGCCGAGATCCTGAAAGACAGCGCACCAAGACGCGCACGAGGGACGTCGACCGGTCTATGAATCGCGACGACTTTCGCTACCTCAAGGGGCCACAGAGCCGCGGATTCGAGTTGCGCCATACGTATCGCGTCCTCCGCGAATACGTGCACGCGATCCGCACGCTCCACTTCCTTCGACCATGTGTCACCGTCTTCGGTTCGGCGCGGCTGACCGAGAAGCACCCCGCCTACCAGCTGGCCCGGCAGGTCGGGGCAGGTCTTGCCGACGCAGGGTTCACGGTCATGACGGGCGGCGGCCCCGGCGTAATGGAAGGGGCGAATCGTGGCGCGAAGGAAGGCGGTGGCATCTCGATCGGGCTGAACATCCAGCTTCCGCACGAACAGGCCCCCAACCCCTACTGCGACTTTGTGGTCTCCTTCCACTACTTCTTCATTCGAAAAGTCATGCTCGTGAAGTACAGCTATGCCTTCGTCGCTCTTCCCGGCGGGCTGGGGACCTTCGACGAACTCTTCGAAGTCATGACGCTGATCCAGACGGGCAAGCTCCAGGACTTCCCGGTGATCCTCATCGGCACCGACTACTGGCGACCGCTCATCGAGCTGTTGAAGAACACGCTGCTGGCCGCCGGGACGATTGATGAAGAGGACGTCAGCAGGCTGCATGTCACGGACTCAGCCGCTGAGACAGTCACCCTGATCCAGGACGCGGCCGTCCGCAAGTTCGGACTGATGTATCGAGAGCGGCCCCGGCGGCGATGGTTCCTCTGGGAGTAGCTGTTACTGGTTGTGCGGCTTGAGAATGCTCCGCAGCCGAACGAGGGCCCGGGCCTGGCGAGCTTTGACCGCATCAACCGAGACGCCGAGTACAGATGCCGTTTCCTGTAGCGAGAGACAGTTGGTGAAGCGCAGGCTGATGACCTCCGCGTAGGAGCGTTCGAGCTTCGCAATCGAATGTGCCAGGTCCATCAGTTCCGGGTCCAGCCCCGGGTCTGGCTCGGCCCGGTCAAAAGAATCGAGCGCGAAGATCGGAGGTCGGCGAAGCCAGCTTCGCTGGTGA
>DATCGT010000161.1:0-3500 GCA_036508775.1 Tepidiformaceae bacterium
ACCGTGGCGTCGCGCCGGACGCTATCGATGACTAAAGGAACGAGTTGGTTCTTGCGGACGTTGGGAATCACCCGCGCCTTCACCTTGCCGCCGCGCTCCACCGCGCCAATGACCGGGATCTTGTTATCAAGGGCGTTCTGAGAGTGCTTGACGTGCGCCTTGTTGCTGATCTTGCCGCCCATCCACGTCTCGTCTACTTCGACCTCACCGTGAAGCGGACCATCGTCTTCGTCCATGAGCTTGCGGATCTGAGTGAACATCCGCCAGGCCGTCTTGTAGGTAACGCCTAGCTCGCGTTCGAGCTGCTTGGCGCTGATGCCGCAGCGAGTCGAGTCCATGAGGTACATGGCGTAGAACCACGACTTCAGGGCCGTCGTGGACTTCTCAAAGATGGTCCCGGCCAGCGGGTAAACGTGCGTTCCGCAGTAGTCGCAGGCGTAAGCCTTGCGCCCCGTGATGCGAGCGTGAGGACGGACGATCCCGCACTTTCGGCACACGACCCCATCCGGGTAGACCATCTGGACGATGGCCTCAAGGCAGTCATCTTCATTCGTGAAATTACGATTGAAGTCTGTTATCGTGTATTTGGTCGCGGTTCCCATGACTGAAGTATCCCACCCTTGGTACTTGCTGTACAGGGATAGTCACCGTAAAAAGCGCTCGGATCGAAGGAACCTATGTCATCGTTGCCGAGATGCTCAAACAGGAGGCGGCCGGCCCTGGGAGCGATACAAGGATCGCCCTCGATAACCTGGAAGTAATCAGGTATATCGAGGCACTGAACCTGGGTCTTGGCTGGGTCGGAGAGGGACGCCCGCTAAACGAATACCTGATTCGCGCTCTTCATTCCCAGCTTCTTGAGGGCACTCGCGGCGAAAATCGGAATCCCGGCAGCTACCGAACGAGGCAGGTGTTGATTGGCTCCGAAGGAGATGACGCTTCTGCTGCGCGATTCGTACCACCGCCACCGCTCAACGTGCCGACTTTGATGGGGAATTTAGTCGAGTTCGTGACGCCCCCGGCGAGCTATGCCCCCCTGGTCGCCACGGCGGTTGCGCACTACCAGTTCGAAACGATCCACCCGTTCGAGGACGGAAACGGACGAATGGGGCGCCTGTTGATTCCGATTTGGCTGATTGGATTCGGGGTCATGGGGCGTCCTCTCCTGTATCTAAGCGACTATTTTGATGCCCAACGTGAAGAGTATTTCGACCGACTCAAAGGGGTGAGCTGTCGCGGCGAGTGGCAGGCTTGGCTGGAATTCTTCTTAGAGGCCGTGCGCTCTACGGCTGTGGACGCGGTGCAGCGAGTCCAACGAATCACCGACATGCATGGGAGATTCAGAGGACAAGTGCTGGCCAGCTCCCGGTCGCAAGCGCCCTTGGCAGCATTGGACCTGGTCATGGAGCGTGTTTTCGTCACAGCGAGTGAAATTGAGAAATACGCACACTGCAGTTCGCCGACCGCACGAGAAGCGCTTAAGACCCTGACGAGCCTCGGGATCGTAAAGCCGATGGGCGGCTATCCCGCTCGCTGGTATTCCCCTGAGCTAATTGCCCAGGCCTACGAGGCGTAGAGTCTCATACGCTAGATGTGACGATGAAGCAGTACACAGTCATCCTCGAACGCGGCCCCAGGAACTGGTCAGCCTATGTGCCAGACCTGCCGGGGTGCGTCGCTGCCGCTCGATCGAGGGTCGAGACGGAACGGCTCATCCGGGAAGCCATCGAGTTCCACCTCGAAACCATGCGTGCGGACGGGCAGCCCATCCCAGAGCCTACGACCGAGGCCCTGCAGGTCACCGTTTCGGCGTAGCGGTCCCCCACGCGCGTTACCGTCAGCGTTCGAGCCGCTAAACTCCGACCGTGGCTGAACAACGCATCCCCTTCGTGAAAGTGTCCATCGACGACTCGGACGTCGCCGCGGTTGCGGCGGTGCTGCGCAGCGGCTGGCTAACAACAGCCAGCCAGGTGAAAGCGCTGGAAGGCGAGTTGGCCGCATACACGGGCGCCCGGTTCGTGAACGCCGTGAATTCGGCGACCGCGGCGATGCACCTCGCACTCGCCGCCTGGGGAATCGGTCCCGGTGACGAGGTGATCACGACCCCATACACGTTCTCGGCGACGGGGACGGTGATCGTGCATTGCGGCGCGACACCGGTGTTTGTCGACGTTCGCGAGAGCGACGCCAACATCGACCCGCAGGCGATTGAGCGCGCCATCACGCCGCGGACGAAGGTGATTCTCCCGGTGCACATTGCTGGTGAGCCCTGCGACATGGACGCGATCAACGCAATCGCTAGCCAGCACAAAGTGAAGGTGCTGGAGGATGCGGCTCACGCGATTGGATCGTTCTACAAGGGACATCCGATCGGAAGCGTGAGCGACGCGGCGGCGTTCAGCTTCTATGCGAATAAGACCATGACAACTGGGGAGGGCGGGGCGCTCGCGACCGACGATGAGGAGCTCAGCGACCGGGTGCGGATGCTGACGCTCCACGGCATGACCAGGGACGCCTGGAACCGCTACGACGCCGGTGGGAGCTGGCGCTACGACATCCGCGAGTTCGGATTCAAGGACAACCTCACAGACATCGCGGCGGCGCTCGGGCGGACGCAACTCGGCAGGCTCGAGTCCTTCATCGAAGAGCGGACGCGGGTCGCCCAGCGATACTTCGCCAACCTCCGTGATGAGGAACACCTCAGCCTCCCGGCGTTCAGTGAAGAGAACCGGCAGCCGTGGCACCTCTTCATGATCCGGGTGCGAGAGAGCGCGCCGGTCGAGCGTGACGATGTCATCCGCGAGCTGGCGGAGCGCGGTATCGGGACGTCAGTGCACTTCATCCCGCTGCATTACTTCACCGCGTACAAGAACCTCGGTCGCTGGCAGGAGGGCGACTTCCCGGTGGCGGAGCGCTTCTTTGCGGGCGAGATCAGCCTCCCGATGTACCCGGAGATGACCAACGATGAGGTCGACGAAGTGTGCCAGGCGCTGCGGGAGATCCTGCACCCTTAACGACCCGCTTCTGGGTCAGGCCGATGGCAGGAGTTCGACGGGGTCGCCGGGGCGAATGATGCCGGGCTGGAGGACCTTCGCGTAGACGCGGCTGAAGCCGGGGTGCAGGTCCTGGTGCATGCGGTTGATATCGCCCGACATGAACCATTGCTGATTCGTCTTGCAGGGCGTCGTGTAGCGGGTGACCTCGACGAGGACGTTCGCGCCGAGGCGAAGGCGGGTGCCGGGTATAACGGCATCCCAGTCGATATCGCGAACCGTGACGTTCTCGCCAGTGCTCCCGGGAGCGATTGGGTGGCCCTCGGCGGCCATCGCTTCGATGCGCTCGAGCGAGAAGAGGCAGAGCGCGCGTTCGGGCCCGCCGTGATTAGCGGCGTCGTTGTGGCCATCACCTGCGAGGCCGAGAGGGGTTACCTCCCCCCGTGGAACAGGTAATTTCGGGACGCCACCCGGAGAGGTGCTGACCTGGACGATCGAACCGGGCAG
>DATCGT010000162.1:0-7573 GCA_036508775.1 Tepidiformaceae bacterium
TGGCTCGTCCGCCAGCCATTCTTCTGCCAGTTCTTCAACCATCCTTTGCCAAAGGCATCGCACAGGTAGCGCGAGTCCGTGTGGACGGTGACCTCACAGGGCTGCTTGAGCGCCTTGAGCGCCATCAGGGCGCCGGTCAACTCCATCCGGTTGTTGGTGGTGTTGGCCTCGGCACCCGAGAGCTCGCGCCGGGCATTCGAGTGGGCGGGCGAGATCAGAACCGCACCCCAGCCACCAAAGCCCGGATTGGGCGAACAGGCGCCATCCGTATACACGTTTACGACCGGGAGCGTGCCCGGCGACGGGGCCCCAGCGAGGGAATGGAGGTCGCCGATGAAGTCATTGCCCATCGTCTGATTATTGATCGACAGCCGTATACTCGGAGAAATGCACGCGCTTGTAGTGATCTGGGACCTGTCCGCCGGCTCGAAGATCTCGATGGAGGGCCTGCGCGAATACATCCGGGACGAATCGATGACCCGGTTCCGCCAGGTGGAAGGGCTACGCCAGAAGACCTGGATCTCGAACCCCGAGACGGGGCGCTGGGGCGCCGTCTACCTGTTCGAGAAGCGCGAGCAGGCCGACGACGTGGTCGCGCACGTGAACGAGGGACGTGTGGTCCAGCTGACGGGGCTGACACCCTCGATTGAACGCTTCGACGTCGAAGCCGTCATCGAGGGCAAGCACAGTGGCATCGACCTCCTTACCAGCGGCCTGGCGGTCGAGCAGCGGGCGTGACCCGGGCCGACTCGCATACGCACATCTTTCCGCCCGAACAGGTATCTGCACGCGAGGCGCTTTGCGGTCGCGACCCGACGTTCGCCGAACTGTACAGGGACCCGAAGGCGAAACTGGCCACCACTGACCGTCTCCTCTCCGCCCTCGACGAAGCCGGGATCGACCGGGCCGTGTGCGCAGGCTTCGCGTTCGCCGCGGAACGCGACATCGAAGCCCAGAACGACTACCTCCTGGAGGCCGCCAGTACCGCGAAGGGCCGGATCATCGCGCTGGCGACGGTGAATCCCGCCAATCCGGGCTGGGCGCGAGCCGCTGAGGCCGCGCTTCTCGCGGGAGCGCGAGGGTTTGGCGAACTCCGACCGGCGAACCAGGGCTGGGATCCACTCGGGGAAGCCGGGCAGACACTCGCCGAGATGGCGCTGGCGCACCATGCCGTCCTGCAATGGCATGTCAGCGAACCCGTAGGCCATTCCTACCCGGGGAAACGAGGCGGCATCGAACCGGCGCAGCTCTGCGAACTGGCGGCCCGGCACGCGGGACTTCGCATGATCGGGGCACACCTGGGCGGGGGATTGCCGTTCTTCGCGCAGATGCCGGAGGTCAAAGAAACATTGGCTTCGGTTTACTTCGATACGGCAGCCGCATCATTGCTGTATGATGACGAGTGCGTCCCGCGACTCGTCGACTTGGTCGGTGCCGAGCAGGTGCTTTTCGGTTCCGATTACCCGTTACTCTCGCCCAGGCGCCAGCTTGAACGCGTAAACGTGCTGCTCCGCGACGACGTGGCACGGATAGTATGTGGCGGAAATATCGACATCCTTTTCGGATAAACTTGGCTAAATGAATACCCAACCCGATCACGTCAGGCTTTTTGTTGCCTGCGAAGTCCCAGCAGACACGCGCCAGGCGATCACTACGGTGATCGAAGAACTGCGTAGCCGAAGCGGAACCGCTGTGCGCTGGATCCGGCCAGAGGGCATTCACGTCACCCTCAAGTTCCTCGGCGAAGTCCCCGTGAAGCAGCTCCCCGCGATCAAACTCGCCGTCCAGGAAGCAGTGCTGGTCAATTCGCCGTTCGACCTCGAGTTCTCGAATATCGGGACGTTCGGCGGGCGCGAAGGCCTGCGAATCATGTGGGTTGGTATCGCCGGCGACGTGCTCCGGCTGGAGAAGCTCGTCCGCGACGTCAACGCCGCGCTCGGAGTAGTCGGTTTCGAGGCCGAACGTCGACCCTTCCGTCCGCACCTGACCCTCGGCCGGGTACGCGATGAGATCCCGACCCGCCAGCGGGCTGAGATCGAGGTCGCCGTCGGCAAGATGGACGTCCCACCGGCAACCTGGCGTACCAACCAGGTCTCGATCATGCGGAGCCGGTTGACGACCACGGGCGCCCAGTACGAAGTCATCGCGACCTTCCCCCTTCGGGTTACCCAGCCGACGATCTAGCCGCTCATCCCTCGCGAAACTCCTCCTGTCTGCCGTCAATCAGAGCAGACCACGCGGCGTATCTCCGTCCGCGCCCGAGGAGTGGCCCTGGTGGACATCAGTCTCTACTACCCGTGCGACCGTTGCGGGACCATGCCGCTGTACGGGGAGTTCCTCGTTCGGTCCGAGGTGCATCGGAACGATCGCCTATGGGCGACGTCGAAGACGATGGAGCGTCACGGCCTCTGCCGCCCCTGTTTTGATCGAATCACTGGTGCCTGCAGCGCCGCCGCTCAAGGCCTCGAAGACCCCTCCTGGCCCGGGCTCCCGGCACCGGTCGATGCCGCGCCCAGTGACTATGCGCACTGCAACTTCTGCCGCTCGGCACTGGCGCCGCAGGCGTACGGGATCGACCTCGTCCCGATGACCACCGAGTTCGTTCGACGTTCTCTCTACCGCCATCACGGCTCAATCCAGCAGCACCGCATCTGCCGCCAGTGCTACACCTGGTGCCTGACGCTGATCCACGAAGACCCCGAGGTTCGCGGGCAGAGCGCACGCGCGTATGAGAGCGGCTTCGCGAACTGGTACCAGCAGGTAGCTCGCGACGTGTGGGCTTCCGGCCTCATTGAACGGGACGAAGCGGTCGTCTGGAACGCCTGCCATGGCGCTGGCCGCGACTTCGTCCGCATCGCGCTCGCCGACACCCGGTTTCTCCCGCACGACCCGTCACGGGTTGTCTTCATCGAGGCAGGCCAGGGCCGGACGGTGCGAGCGATCCGGGCTTTGCCTGAGTCCGCCAGGTCGAGGGTGATCATCGTCGCCAGGCCAGACACGATCGAAGAAGCGATGGATGGCATGGTCCTCGGCGCGGGTGATGTCACGGTGTCGCCGCTCTCACCTGAACAAGTCGCCGGCAGTCTCGAACGCGTCGCCGACCTGTCCCAGCGCAAGCGCCACGCGGGCACCGGACTGACGATCTATCCCGACAACGAGCCCGGCGCACACGGACTGCCCTCGAACACGCTGGCGGTCGGGCTCGAGCGCCACGACACGCCCCGGGGAGCCTTCCTGCGCCTGCGGAGGTTCCTCCGTGGCTACGACCGCGTCGGCGTCGATGCCGAAGGCAACCTGCGCGTCGTCGTTTACTGTCCCTGCGAGTACGCGCCGAGAGTGAGCGAGCGCATCCAGATGTTCCTCGGCGATGGCACGACAGTGCGCATCGCCGGGCAGGGAGCGCCTATCGCCCTGCCGGGAACGGCCGCTTCAGCCGCCTAACTCTCCCGAACATGAAAAAGACGGCAGCCCGTTGGGGCTACCGCCTTTTGCGTTGTCCTTGGTTCGACGACTAGACGTCGAAGTAGAGCGCGAATTCGTGCGGATGCGGGCGAAGCCGGACCGCGTCGTGGTCGTTCTCGTACTTCGACTCGATCCAGGTGTCGAGCAGGTCCTTGGTGAAGACGTCACCGCGGAGGAGGTACTCGTGGTCCTCCTGGAGGGCCTGGAGCGATCCCTCAAGGGACGTGGCCACTGTCGGGATCTTGGCCAGTTCTTCGGCGCCGAGTTCGAAGAGGTTCGTCTTGTCCATGGGAGGACCGGGATCGATCTTGTTGATGATCCCATCGAGGCCCGCCATGAGGATGGCCGAGAACGTGAGGTAGGGGTTGCCAGAGGCATCGGGAGGGCGGAACTCGACGCGCTTCTGGCGCGGGTCCGGGCTAACGAGCGGGATGCGGCAGGCCGCCGACCGGTTCCGGGCGCTGTACACAAGGTTCACAGGAGCCTCATAACCCGGCACCAGGCGCTTGTAACTGTTGGTAGTCGGCGCACAGATCGCCATCAGCGATCGCCCGTGCTTGATCAGTCCGCCGAGGTACCACTTGCACATGTCGCTCATGCCGGCATAGCCATCGCCAGCGAAGAGGTTCGTCCCGCCCCTCCAGATGGAGAGGTGGGTGTGCATGCCCGAGCCGTTGTCCTGGAAGAGGGGCTTGGGCATGAACGTCACGACCTTGCCGTGCTTTTTCGCGACGTTCTTCACGATGTACTTGTAGAGCATCGACTTGTCGCCCATAACCTTGAGCGTGTCGAAGCGCATGCCGATCTCGGCCTGACCGGCCGTCGCGACCTCGTGGTGGTGCAATTCGCACGGGATTCCGCAGGCCTCGAGCGTTGCGACCATGTCGCTGCGGATATCGGTCTGGGTGTCGTGCGGACTGACCGGGAAATAGCCTTCCTTGTAGCGCGGGCGATACCCCTGGTTCAGGTCGCCGCGAAGGGTCGATTCGGCCCCGGTGTTCCAGGCACCTTCGTCGGAGTCGACGGAGTAGAACGCCGAGTGCTGGTCACCGCCGAAGCGGATCTCATCGAAGATGAAGAACTCCAGCTCAGGTCCGATATAGACGGTGTCGCCAATACCGGCGCTTCGAAGAAAGTTCTCAGCCTTTTCGGCGACGTAGCGTGGGTCGCGCGAGTAGCGCTCGCGCGTAATCGGGTCTTCGACATTCGCGATGACCGAAAGCGTCGGCATTTCCAGGACCGGATCGACGATCGCGGTAGTGGGATCGGGCACGAGGAGCATGTCCGACTCCTCGATCTTCTGGAAGCCCCGAATACTCGACCCGTCGAAGCCCCAGCCATTTGCCCACGATGATCGACTGACATCGGACCAGTCGTTCAGTTCGTGGATCGGGCGCGTGATGTGCTGCCAGAGGCCGAAGAGGTCGACAAACTTCACATCCACGAATCGGATGCCGTTGTCGGCGCAGAACTTCTTCAGGCCTTCAGGAGTTCGGTCTTGTGGAACCACGGGATACTCCTCGCTTGTGCGATGTGTCGAATATTGTGATGCCAATCACGGTTACACGTACCGTGATCGGGATGAAGATCTTGTTACGAGCGTATTTCCGGCGTCGATAGGGACAAATATTGGGCCGGCGGGGCGGGCAATACCATCCCCGGAGTGAGCGCGACACCACCCTCATCGCCAGCATAGGCACGTTCGCCGTGCTGGCTGATATCGAGTCCAATCTCCTCTTCGCTCTCGTTCACCCGGATGCCCCAGACGGCATCGAGGACCTTGAGAATCACAAAGGTCGCCACGAACGAGAACAAGCCCACGGCCACTACCGCGACCGTCTGGTCGACCATCTGGCCCGCGTGACCATGGAAGAGACCGTTGGCAAAGCCGATGCCGCTCACGCTGGCCGTCGCGAAGAGGCCCGTGGCGAGCGATCCCCACATGCCACCGACGCCATGAACGCCGACGACGTCGAGCGAGTCATCCAGGCTGCTGCGCGAACGGAAGCGGACCGCGTAGTAGCAGATCGCCCCGGCAACGAGTCCGATGAACAGGGCCTCCATCGGTTCGACATAGCCGGAGGCCGGTGTGATCGCCGCGAGGCCTGCCACTGCGCCCGCGGTCGCTCCCAGCGCGCTGGGACGGCCACTGTGACGCCAGCTCAGCATTGCCCAGACCAGCGCGGCTGCCGCGCCCGAGACGCTCGTGTTGACGAAGGCGTAGGCAGCCTGGCTGGTGGCGCCGCCGGCGCTGCCCGCATTGAACCCGAACCACCCGAACCAGAGGAGGGCGGTCCCAAGGATCACCATCGTTACGTCATGCGGCTCCATGGGCTGTTCGCCGTACCCCTTGCGCCGCCCGAAGACCAGGACGGAAGCGAGCGCGGCCGTCCCGGCGCTCACGTGGATCGCGATTCCCCCGGCAAAGTCCAGCGCGTGGAACCCCGGATGAGGGACAGAACCTGACGAAAACGCGCTGAGCCAGCCGTCATAGGCGAAGACCCAGTGGGCGACCGGGACATAGACGAGCAGCGACCAGAGCGCGATGAAGACGAGGAACGGCCCGAACTTCGCCCGCTCGGCAAATGCGCCGGTGATCAGGGCCGGCGTAATGATGGCGAACATCATCTGGAAAGCCATGAAGAGAACGTGCGGGATGCCAACGCCGTAGTAGGCCCCGTTGGGACCACCGGGAGCGCCACCGACGCCCTTCAGCCCGAACCAGCTGAAGTCACCGATGAGACCGAAGTGGTCTGGCCCAAAGGCCAGCGAATAGCCCACCAGCACCCAGAGGATTCCCACAATGCTGATGCAGATGAACGACTGCATAATCGTCGCCAGCACGTTCTTGCTGCGGGTGAGTCCCCCGTAGAAGAAGCCCAGTCCCGGGGTCATGAGCAGGACGAGACCCGAAGCAACCAGCATCCAGGCCGTATTGCCGGAGTTGATCTCCATTCGGTCGCTTCTCCGTGATACAGCAGTACGGGCCGCGGAGCACAGCATGGCCCCCCGACCCGTCGTCATTCTGGACGCTATCTACGGATTGTTACCGGCCGATTTCTACTTTGTTACGAACACATTTCGCTGGCCGCCCAATTACACCGCGACGTCGCCGCGCTCACCGGTTCGCACCCGGACCGCGGTCTCGACCGGGAAGACGAAGATCTTCCCATCGCCGATGTTGCCCGTCCGGGACGCGGCGATGATCGCATCGATGGCCCGCTCGACCGCCATGTCCGTAACGACGATCTCGAGCTTCACCTTCGGAAGCAGGTCGACGGTGACAGTCTCGCCCCCGCGCCCCTGGTGAACGATACCGCGCTGGGATCCCCGGCCCGTGACCTGCGTGAAGTTCATCCCGTGGAGACCCAGGTCATCCAGGGCATCCTTCACGTCAGTCAGCTTTTCGGGCCGAATAATCGCTTCGATCTTCTTCATCTGCTCACTTCCTGGGCCACACGCCTTGATGTTTCCGCAGCGTAGCTGGCGGAGGGTGCAGGCAGAATAGTCCCGGGAACCATAGGCACGCCACCATCATCGTTCGCGTAGGCGCGCTCGCCGTGCTGCGTGATGTCGAGACCCAGTTCCTCGTCATCCTCCGAGACACGGATCCCCCAGACGTAGTCCAGAACCTTCAGGAGGATGAACGTCATGATAAACGAGTAGGCGCCGATGACGACGACGCCCACGGACTGGTCCCACAACTGCTGTGGATTCCCATGGAGCAGGCCGTTGGCATCGTAGCCCAGGGCCGCCCGCGAGACCGTGGCCGTCGCGAAGATGCCGGTCGCGATCGCGCCCCAGACACCGCCGACGCCATGGACTCCCACGACGTCGAGCGAATCATCGAACCCGAGCTTCGCCCGCAGGCGAACGGCCATGAAGCAGATCGACCCGGCACCGGCGCCAATCGCGATCGCTTCCATCGGCTGTACGTACCCCGACGCCGGGGTGATTGCCACCAGGCCGGCGACAGCGCCCGCCGCGGCACCCACGACGCTCGGCTTACCGCTGATCCGCCAGCTCAGGAGCGTCCAGGTGAGGCCCGCGGTCGCGGCGGCCACGTTCGTATTCACAAAGGCGGTCACTGCCTGGCCCGAAGCGCCACCGG
>DATCGT010000163.1:0-3586 GCA_036508775.1 Tepidiformaceae bacterium
ACCGGTGGTTTCCTCCACCAGTACCTGCTCGCATTGTTCGGGATTGCGATCGGCGAACTCTGGGACCTCGGGCGTCTTGGCGAGGACTGCGCGGCGGACGGTCGCTACGAGTTCTTCCTGACCTCAGCGCCGCTGAACAAGCTGGGCGGGGTTGGGTCGCCACCGAACGCTATCGCATTCAAGTAACCAATCCGGGCGTGGTTCAGCAGGTCCAGTGAACGATGATGTCGTTATGGCGGTGGCAGGCGAGGGTTTGGGATCCGAGCTGCAGGAAGACCATCGAGGTTGCCATAACGAGGAAGAAGAGGGCCGCGTAGGCCACGCCCTGGCCGTTGAGCCATTTCCCAAGCAGGAAGCCGACCACGACCGTCCCGGCGACGAAGACGAGGTGTAGGACTGCATAGGTCGCGTCGCGCTGATCGGCGGTGTAGGCAGCCCTGACCTCTGTGGAATGAACCGTAAGGTGCATGACCAGCACGTAGGCGCCGACGACAAGCAAAAGCCCCAGCAGCGCGAAGAGGACCTGCACTGCCGGGGCTTTCGGATTCTGTCTCATAGGCGGCGAAATCTAGCGCCCCGCGAGGCGGGGGGCAAGGGTTACTTTGTGGCGGCTTCGAGCAACTCGATGACCTCATCGACGGCGGCGACACGCCAGCCCGCCCAGACGTCCCCCTGCTGCCATTCCATGTAACGAACCCGGCTGGCGGCGCGCTCAGCGGCCACTTCTTCCTCGCTGGGCTCGTGGCCGAGCTTCTTCGCGATTCCCGCCGGCGAGGTGTCGCCCATGGCCGCGCGGACCAGGTGCATTTCGCTGTCAGCGACCTTCGGACGCTCGATGAAGTGGGCCAGGTAGTGGTGGTCCTTGTCGAAGAAGACGTAGACGGGGATGGACTCGAACTCGCCGTTCTTCCGGTAGGGCTGGATCAGTTCCTTGTTCTGGTCGCGTTCAAAGAAGCGGAGTTCGATGCCAGCCGCTTCAGCAATGCGCTGGGCGACGCCGAGCCCGCGATAAACGTCGGGGCACCAGTCCTCGCCGATGACGGCGATGCGGGCAACGCCCTTCGCGGACAGGGCCTTGAGCCGCTTTGCCTGCTCGGGGCTGATCGTGAGGCCGTTGTAGTTTCGCTCGAAGAGTTCGCGATTTGCGATGCCGCTGTCGAGGTACTGCTGGAAGGTCTTGCCGGTGTTGAAACGCTCGAGCGTAATGGGTGATTCGGAAACCTGGGTCAAGATAACTGCCTCATGTTTAGAGTTGGCGGGTGAATCCAGCCTACAGGCGGCGTAAGTGGCTTACAACCGCGCTAGCCGGGGCTGGATGCTTCCTCAACCTTGGCGCGGTCCCAGAGGGCGTCGAGGCCGGCGAGGTCCAGGTCTTTCAGGTCGGTGCCGTCCGCGGCGACCATGGCTTCGACGCGGCCAAACCGGCGACGGAACTTCTCGTTGGCCCCGCGGAGCGCCTGCTCGGCGTCGATCCCCAGGTGGTCGGCGATGTTGGTGATGACGAAGAGGATGTCGCCGAACTCGTCCTCACGCTCAGCGGCGCCGTCGGCGCGGGCGAACTCACCGATCTCTTCGGCGAGCTTATCGAGAGGGCCTTCCACGTCGGGCCAGTCGAAGCCGACCCTGCGGGCCCGGCCCTGGATCGACTGGGAAGCGGCCAGGGCGGGGAGGGCCGGCGGAACGCCATCGAGGATCGAGGTTCGCGGCTTCTCAGCCTTCTTCAGGGTCTCCCAGTTGCGGGCCACTTCTTCCGCCGTAGAGGCGACCGTGTCGCCGAAGACGTGGGGGTGGCGGCTGATGAGCTTGCGAGAGGCGCGCTCGGCGATGTCAGCGAAGCCGAATTCGCCCTGGCGTTTGGCCACCTCGGCGTGGATGAGCACCTGGAAGAGCACGTCTCCCAGCTCCTCGGCCATTGCGGCGGTGTCGCCGGACTCGATCGCGTGGAGGGCTTCGTAGCTCTCCTCGATCAGGTAGGGGCGCAGGGAGCGGTGGTCCTGTTCCAGGTCCCAGGGGCAGCCGCCGGGTCCGTTGAGGCGCTCGACAACATGAAAGAGGCCGTCGAAGCGGCGTACGTCGTCGAGCGGCGCGAGGGCCGGGATGTAGAGGCAATCCGAAGCTCCGAGCGAGGGGCCAAGGGCGCTGAGAGCCAGCGTCTCGGACCGCTCGTCCGCGGTGCCCAGAGAGGCCAGCACGGTCATGGGATGGTCGGCCGGGTAGATCCCGGCGAGGAGTCCAATAAGGGTGATGGCGGCTTCGGGGTCGTGCAGACCGGTGATGAGGGCGGGGCGCTGCGTGTCGATCCTGGTGTCGCGAGCGTCGCAAAGTTGGATGCTGGTGAGGTCTGAGCCGAGCGCGGCTGCGGCCAGGTCGGCGATGCTGAGGGCGGGATAGATGCGGAAGGGGATCGCGGCAGCCCGGGCCGCTTCCACCAACGCAATGACGGTAGGGTCGGCGAGGGGGTTACCGGGTACGGCGTAGGTGGTGTCCCCAAGGGCTGCCGCGGCGAGGACTCGTTCCACGATGGCGGCGCGGAGGTTGTCGTGAGGGCGGCCGGGAAGCGACAGATCATCGCAGGCTGTCCATGTGCCGGCGGGGTCGAGTTTGGCGAGGGCGGGATGGTCACGGGTCCGGAGGATTACCCGCGAACTCGAAGCCAGCAGGGATCGCGTTTCGCCGGTGACCAGGCCTGGACTTCCCGGGCCGAGCCCGGCGAGATGGAGGAAACGGCCGTTGGTGCTCACCGGTTGGAGCATAGCAGCCGGGTCATTCGAGCGGCAGGATTCCTCTCGCGCGGAGCGCAGCGGCGTAGGCTTCGAGGTAGTGGTTCGCCGACGCCTCCCAGGAGAAGTCGCGGCTCATCGCGTTACGCTGGAGTCGTTCCCAGGCTTTGTGATTCCGGAAGGTCCGCACGGCGCGCTCGAATGCACCCGTGAAAGCGAACGAGCTGAACTCGTCAAAGAGGAAGCCGGTGGCCGCGTCCGGGTGCTCGTCGGCGTCGATGATGGTGTCGGCGAGGCCGCCGGTACGGCGCCCGATGGGGATGCAGCCGTAGCGCATCGCCATGAGCTGGCCGAGTCCGCAGGGTTCGTACCGTGAGGGCATCAGGAGGATGTCGGCACCGGCGTAGATCCGGTGCGCGAATGGCTCATCGAACCGTGCGGCGAAATGGACCCGATCAGGATGCTCGGCTGCGGCGACCTGCAGACCGGCCTCCAGAGAAGGATCGCCCTGGCCGAGGACAACGAGCTGTGCCCCGCTCGCCAACAGTTCCGGGAGGGCCTGGAGCACCAGGTCGATGCCCTTTTGTTCGGTGAGGCGTGAGATAACCGCCGCGATCGGCCCCTGGGTGTCGTACAGGCCGAGCTCTGAACGCAGCGCTGCCTGGTTCTGGCTGCGTGCTTCCAGTGTTGAGAGATCGAACGGGAACGGAGGCTCCGGATCGGTGCGGGGGTTGAAGGTGGTGTAGTTCAGGCCGTTCACGATGCCCCAGAGGGAATCCTTGCGGAGTTCGAGCAGTGATTCGAGCCCCTCGCCGTAGGCCGGCGTGAGGATCTCACGGGCGTAGGTCGGGCTCACGGTGGTGATC
>DATCGT010000164.1:0-8474 GCA_036508775.1 Tepidiformaceae bacterium
TTCGACGGGGGCCTGCGCGTTTGGCTCTTCCGCCTGGGAATCCGCCTGCGAATCTGCTTCGCCGCTATCGACGGCAGCCTCGAGCCGCTTCACGTACTCGACGATCTCCGGGTTCCCGGAGATGGCGGTGTCTACCTCGGAGATGAACCGGTCACCGGCGCGTGCGAGGTTCGTGAAGTCGAATTCAACGCCGATCATCGCCTGGGCGCGCACGAGCAGGGCTTTCGTCGCGAGAGGGTTTTGGGCCGTAGTGATGTAGTGGGGGACGTTGGCCCAGAAGCTCGCCGTGCCGACGCCGGAGGACCGCATCGTGTCCTGGAGGACGCCGACGATGCCTGTTGGCCCCTGGTAGCGCGAGGTGGAGAGGTTGAGCTTCGCGCCGACCCGGGCATCGATAGCGGTACCGGTGACGCGCACCGGGCGGGTGTGGGGGACGTCGGCCATCATGGCGCCGAGGGATACGGCGAGGGTAACGCCCAGTTCGGAAAAGAGACTTCCGTATACCGAGGCGAAGGTCTTCCAGCGGAGGTGTGGTTCAACGCCGATGGCGATGATGACATCGTGGTCACCCGACGGGTTGCGCGCGTAGAAGAAATCGCAGGTTGGCCAGGACAACTCGCGCGATTGGGAGAGGTCGATGCGGACGTTCGGGCGCGACCTCGAGAACTCGAAAAAGTCCTCGGGGTCGATGCTTGCGAACTTGCGCGCCCGGAGGCGGCGTACCATGAAGCGGGCGGCGTTTGTCGCCGCGCTCGCGGCATCATTCCAGCCCGCAAAGGCGACAAATGCGACTGGCTCTCGCAGCTGTGGCCGACGTTCGATTTGGAGGTGATCCATGCCACCTAAGGGTACCAGAGCGTGCACGTGACGCGTGAGGACCTGCGCCCAGGACTCGTTCCCGTAATTTTTCGGGAATTGTCTATAATCTGATAAGAACCTGGCTTGATAGCCACCAGAGAAACCAAGGAGCAATTTGACTATGAGTTTCCTGACCGGTGTATTCCGCCCTTCCAAGAAGGCTTACGCCCATTGCGACGGTCCCTGCGGAATCTATGACCCGGCTTCGGCCCGAATCGCGGCGGAGGCTGTGCTCTCGATGGAGAAGAAGCTGGCTGCCTTGCCTGAAGGCTCGGACCTTGCAAGCCGGAACACACGGGTTCGTTTCATCGCGATCAAGGAGCAGCAGGCGGAGATCGCCAAGCGAGAGCTCGACATCCTCTGGCACGACTACTTCAAGCCGGAGCACCTGGAGAAGTACCCCGACCTGCACACCACCTTCTGGCAGGCGGCGAAGCTCTGCTCGAAGAACAAGACGGAAAGCGACCCGGCCAACGGCGAAGCGCTGCTCGCCACGATCGAGAAGATTCATGGGATCTTCTGGGCCACGAAAGGCCGCGAGGTGGCGTTCTACCGCGCCGGGTAACGGCGTACGGTACTGGTCATGAAGCGCGAGGCGGACGAACAACCCCGGTGGCTCGTCCGCCTCGCCATCTGCAGCGTGCTCGCGGAAATCGCTGCAGCCATCGCGTGGCTCAAGTGGCGCTATTCGCGTTACGCGGTCGCCGGGGCCAGCATGGAGCCGGCGCTGCATGCTGGCGACTACGTAGTGGTCGACCGGAAGGCCTTCGCCCGGCGGCTTCCTCGCCCGGGCGACGTCGTCCTTGCGGCTGACCCTCGAGAGCCCTCCCGGACGCTGGTGAAGCGCGTGACCTGGGTTGACCTGCACGGCCAGCTCTGGCTCGAAGGCGACAACCCGCGGGAAAGTACGGATAGCCGTGTCTTTGGACGGGTGCCACCGCGCGGTCTAGTGGGCCGCGTCGTCTTCCGCTACTGGCCGCTCCTGCGCTAACTCTAAGAGGACCAGGGCGTCCGTGGGGAAGGCGAGTTCAGGCGGTCTGGCCGGGTCGCACCATGCGAGTTCGGTCAGTTCGCCGTCGGCGCAATGTGCTGCTCCGCTCCAACCCTCCGCCGCGAACCAGATCCCGACCGTCTGGCGTTCGAGGTCGTGGAAGTTCGAGTGCACCGCCACGATGGCCCCCGCCCGGGCGGTAAGTCCGGTCTCCTCCAGGAGCTCCCGTTCAGCGGCGCGGCGGACGTCTTCATCCCATTCGAGCCGGCCGCAGGGGATGCACCACAGGCCAGCTTCGGGTCCGTGGGCACGCTTTCCCAGGAGTACGCAGTCGTTCGGATCGCGCACGACCATGGCGACGCCCACGGTCGGGAGGCGTCGCCTGAAGTAGCCGCAGGTCGAGCAGCGTGAGGGATGGGAACCTGGGGCGGTGACCAGCGTAATGCCGCACTCGGGGCAGGTGCGGTCATCGGCCCCGGCGGTCACGGCTGCGGGAGTTTGCCTTCGGCGCGGAGCGCACAAACCATCAGCAGATCCTCCGCGACCTTGGCGATTGCAATCACGACACCCTTGTTGGAGGGCTGTTCGTCCGGTCCCCAGTGGTCGGCGGAGCGGGAGATGACGACGTCGGGAACGGCGGCGATGCCCCCGATGTGGCGCATCACGCGGGTGACGTCGGTGACGCCCGGTTCGGCATCGCCGGCGGCGATGCCAATGATGGCGAAGGGCTTGCCGCCGACCTGGGGGATGTCGAGAAAGTCGAGGGCATTCTTGAGGCTGCCCGGGGCGCCACCGTGAAACGTCGGCACGACGATGAGCAGGGCATCGGCGGCTTCGCAGGCCGCGCGCCACGCGGCGACCGCAGCCGGGTACTGGTCGTCGGGGCGGCCGTCGAGGAGGGGCAGGGAGCCGATCTCGAAGGATTCGCACTGGGCGCCCGCTGCTTCGAGCCCATGGAGGGCGAGGCGCAGCGCGCGATTCGCGCTGCTGTGTGGGCGGACACTGCCGTTGATGCCGAGAACGCGATATGCCATAGCGCCATGGTAGACGCCCGGCGCTTGATGGATACCTGCGGCCGGTGAAGCGGCGGTCAGGGTGAGCGGTTGAAGGTGACCCTGACTCGCTTGATACTCGGACGATGGAGCGACCGTGACCAGCGCAGCCCCGTCTCAACGATTCTGCCCTCTCTGCAACCGGCCGTTCGCCCAGGGAGAGGCGGTGCTTCGTTGTGAAGGCTGCGAGGTGATGCATCACCCGGGCTGCTGGGTAACGAACGGTGGTTGCGCGACGGAGTCCACGCACAAGATCGTGCCCGTAGCAATGGCGTACACCGGTGACGCCCCGGCCGGTCAGCCGGCTCCCCACCCGGGCGAGGGAACCCGCGTGGCGCCCCGTCCCGCGCCTGCCGCCCGCCCGAATCAGCCGATCCGGTTCGAGGCGCGGCCACGGGTCGCTCCGACAGTGGCTCCCGCCGAGGAAGTGGTAGGTGGCGGTACCGAAACGACGCAGATGCCGGTGGTCGGTGGCCACGAGCCGGTCATCGGCACCAGTCCGCGCCCGGCTGCGCGGAAACGGTACGTCGGTTCGACCGCCGACCATGCCTCGCTCGCCAGGGGGATGCCGAGCATCTATAACCGGCATCGCATCCTGCGGTACTGGTACGTCCCTGTCGCGGCGGTCCTGGTGGTGGTCGTTGCTCTTGGAGTGGTGTGGCTTGGCGACCAATTCCGCGGGAGCGGATCGACTGGCGCAGTATCCACGACGACGGCCCTGCCCGGCGCGGCACTGACGCCGGCAGCGACCCCGGCGCAGGGGGCCACGACGCCTCTCCCCGCGGGAACCCCGAATCCCAACGCCAAGTTCAAGGCGGGAGACTCGGTCACGGTCACTGGGACCGGGGACTGCCTGAACGTGCGGTCCGGGCCGGCACGCTCAAACGCCGCGGTCACCTGCCTGCCGGACGGCACGACGATCACGATCGTGGATGGTCCGCAGTCTGCGGACTCGCTCACCTGGTGGAAGCTTCACACACCCGCCGGAGATGGCTGGGCGGCCGAGGACTACCTCAAGAAGAACTAATCAGCCAGGAGCTTCCGCAGGTTTGCCATCTGGATGGCGGCGCGAGCGGACTCTTCCCCTTTGTGCCCGTCCTTGCCGCCCGCGCGGGCCAGGGCCTGTTCCACCGAATCCACGGTCAAGACGCCGAAGATGACCGGCACTCCCGTGTCGTGGGAGACGCGCGCAATGCCCTCAGCTGCGCCGCCGGCAACATATTCAAAGTGGGCGGTCTCGCCGCGGATGACGGCACCGAGGCAGATAACGGCGTCGAAGCGTCCGCTCTCGGCAGCCCAGCGGGCTGCTGTCGGTACTTCGAATGAGCCCGGCACCCAGGCCGTCGTGATGTCGGAATCGGCGAGCCCCAGCGCGGTGAGGGCGGACTGCGCCCCGGCGAGGAGCTTCGAGGTCACGAACTCGTTCCAGCGGGCGACGACTATGCAGGCGCGAAGCCCGGTCCCATCCACGGAGCCTTCAACGACTGGCACCTCCTATTCGCTCCTGCCGACGGTATCGGCCTCGTCGAGGAGGTGCCCCATGCGCAGGCGCTTGGTGTCGAGGTAGCGGATGTTGTGCTTATTGGGCTCGGTGACGATCGGCACGCGCTCGACGACTTCGAGATTGTAGCCTTCGAGGCCGGCCCGCTTGGCGGGGTTGTTCGTGATCAGGCGCATCTTGCGCACGCCGATGTCGACGAGGATCTGCATGCCGATGCCGTATTCGCGCTGGTCGGCGGCGAAACCCAGGGCGAGGTTCGCGTCGACCGTGTCCATCCCCTGGTCCTGGAGTTCGTAGGCGCGCAGTTTGTTGTGGAGGCCGATGCCGCGGCCTTCCTGGCGCATATAGAGGAAGACGCCGCCCTGTTCGCCAATCATCTGCATGGCTCGCTCCTTCTGCTCGCCGCAGTCGCAGCGGAGCGAGCCGAAGACGTCGCCAGTAACGCACTGGTCGTGGACGCGGACCAGGATCGGCTTATCGGGGTCAATCGGCCCGTTGACGATGGCGACGTGCTCATCCGGCGACGTCACGGCCTTGTAGGCGTAAATCATCATCTCGCCCCATTGCGTCGGCAGCTTGGTCTCCACGACTCGCTGGACGAGCTTCTCGTTCCGGAGGCGGTATCGGATCATCTCGTTGATGGTGAGGATCTTGAGCCCGTGGCGGCGGGCGAAGCGCTTCAGGTCGGGCATCCGCGCCATTTCGCCGTTGGTCTTCATGATTTCGCAGAGGGCGCCTGCGGGCTGGAGCCCCGCCATGCGCGCGAGATCGACGCTTGCCTCAGTCTGACCGGCGCGGACGAGGACACCGCCGTCGCGAGCGCGGAGGGGGAACATGTGGCCGGGGTGGACCAGGTCGCGGGGCGTCGAGGCGGGGTCGATCAGTACATGGACGGTCCGGGCGCGGTCCGCGGCGCTGATTCCTGTGGTGACGCCCGTGCGGGCTTCGACGGAGACCGTGAACGGCGTCCCGAAGTGGGAGCTGTTGTTGTCGGTCATCATCGGCAGGCCGAGTTGAGCGACGCGGTCCTCGGTCAGCGTGGTGCAGATGAGGCCGCGGCCGTGGCGGGCCATGAAGTTGATCGATTCCGGGGTGACGAACTGCGCGGCGATGACGAGGTCACCCTCGTTCTCACGGTCCTCGTCATCGGTGATGATGACGAACTTGCCAAGGCGGAACTCTTCGATCGCTTCGGGGACGGTGAGCATCATGTCGGTTTCGGTGGTCATTGGTTCTTCCCTTCCGCGGTGCGCCCGGTGACGAATTGTTCGACATAACGGGCAATGATGTCCGTCTCGAGGTTGATGTGGTCGCCCGGTTTGCGGGCGACGATGTTCGTGTGCTCCTGCGTGTACTGGACGAGAGACACGGAGAAGCTTTCGGCGTCCTTCGCGATGATCGTGAGGCTGGCGCCGTCGATGCAGACGGGACCCTTCACAACCATGTAGCGGAGCAGTTCGGGAGGAGCGAGGAAGCGGGCGATGATCGCGTCGGATTCGGGGGTGAGCGAATGAAGCGACCCGACGCCCTCGACGACGCCGCGGACGATGTGTCCGCTGAGCCGGTCCTGGGGGCGGACGCTGCGCTCGAGGTTAACCAGGTCGCCGGCTGCAAGTTCGCCCAGGTTTGAACGGCGGTAGGTCTCGGGCATGAGGTTGGCGAAGAAGCGTCCGTCTTGGATCTCCGCGACGGTGAGGTCAACGCCGTTGATGGCGATCGAATCGCCGAGGTGCGCGTCACCCAGGACGTAGGGGGCGCGGATCCAGAGGAAGCCTTCGCCGGCTTCTTCGACTCTGCCAACTTCTTCGATGATCCCGGTGAACAACGGCGCCTCCCCGATATCGCTGACGGACCGGGGGAGACAATGGGAGACGCGCAACGCCCGGTGCCTGCTTCTTGCAGCAGCACCGATCGTGTTCTCTCCCATCCGGACTGTACCGTCGGCCCCGGAGTTTCACCGGATCAGTCCACCGAAGTGGAGTCGCGGGCTTTCACCGCCGGTGGGGAATTTCACCCCGCCCCGAGAACATCACGTTCATCGTCAGTTTGTGGGAGATCGCTGTCAAGCAGGAGCGGTGTCCGCCCCATTCATCGCAGCCGCGCGGTCGAGCAGGCGGGAAAGCACGTCGTAGGTGGCGTAGGCGTCGGCCAGTGCGCCGTGCTCGCCCATGCGACCGATGCCCAGCCGGTCCGCGACATGGCCGAGGTTGAAGCGGTCGACATCACTGCCTCCTTTGAACAAGAAGCGGGCGATGTACTGGACGTCGATGGCGATTGGGGCAAACGGCCAGGCAATCCCCTGGCGGCGGCAGCTTTCGACGAGAAAGGCGACGTCCTGGCCGATACCCCAGCCGGTGATTACGGCTCCCCGGCCTACCTCGGCGAACTTCGCGAAGGCGATGTCGAGTTCGACGGCATCCTTCCAGCCTTTCGGAGAGTAGCCGACGACCTTGAGGGCGCCGGGGACGGCGTTGCCGATGTGCCGTGGCTTGACGCGGGCGCCCCAGACGGCTTCCTCGGCGAGGGAGCGCGTAAGAGCGGCGCGGATCCCGCCCAGGTCGATGACTTCGTGGAGCTGAGGGTTCGAGCCGCTCATCTCGAGGTCGACGACGAAGAGCGAGTGGTGTCCGAAGAGGAGTTCGGGGGAGGTGGGGTCAGGAGTGAGGCGACCGCTTTCGTCGAGAAGACGAAGTCCGTGGGCAAGGGTTGCGGTCAGGAGTTCCAATGCATCGCCTCAGAGAATTGCGTGTCTAAGCCTGCCTCAGCTCCTGCGAGAAGATCCCGACGAGGAGGGCACACAGGGCTCCCAGTGCTACCCAGGCGCCGACAACTGATGGTGCGCCCCATGCATCAATCATGCGCCCCATCAGCAGCGAGCTAAATGGGGTGATGCCGCCGGTCATCGTCTGGAGCGACATTATGCGGCTGCGGTACTCACGCTTCGCGAGGAGCTGCATCATCGACATGTTCAGGGCGGAATAGACGCTGAAGAAGATGCCGGCGGTAGCCAGCAGGCCCACGGAAAGCCAAAGATTCCGTGACAGCGTGAAGGCCCCCACCATCAGGCAGTAGCAGAGGCACGACCAGACCATCTTCTGGCCCATGCGACTTCCTGCCGTGGTATAGGCGACCACGGTGCCGCCCAGGAGGGCGCCAAGGCCGACGGCGGCCGCAAGGTAGCCGTACCCCGTTTCGTTGGAATGGAGGACCTCGGTGGCGAAGACCGGGAGGTAGGTCACATAGGGGTAGATCAGGACGCTTGGGATCACCGCCATGATGACGATGACGAGCATGCGTTTGTCGCGGCCAACGTAGCGCAGGCCTTCGAACAGGCTCCGGAGGATGCCTTCGCCGGACTGAATCTCCTCCGGGTGGCTGGGGCGGAGGCGCGAGGTCAGGATGATGCAGAGGACCAGGGCCACCGCCTGCAGCTGGAAGGCCCCCTGCGTTCCCACGGTACCGATGAGTACGCCACCGAGCGCCGGTCCGATGACCCGCATCGCGTTGCCGGCGAGGGAGTTGAGGGCGACCGCGTTGGTGAGGTCGGAGCCGCCGACGGCGTCGTAGACGAGGAGCATGCGGAGAGGGCCGGCAAGCGCTTCCGCAATCCCGCCGATGGTTGCGGTAATGAAAATTATCCAGAGCGAGATGTGGCCTGTAGTGATGAGTACTGCAAGCACCGTCGAAATACTCGCCGTGACGGCCGTGTAGATCATCAGCTGACGGCGGCGTTCAAGCTTCCCGGCGAGATGACCCCCGATGGGCGAGAGCAGGAGCATGGAAGCCCCGCGCAGCAGCGCGACGAGGCCCAGGTCGGTTGCGTCCCCGTGCAGGTCGTGGAGGACGAGCCACCCCATCCCAATCGTTTGAACCCACGACCCGATCTGCAGAGCCATGTTGCTGCCGAGAAGAAAGCGGAAGTCGCGGTGACGGAGTGATACGAGCGGTCCGCCGGGAGCCAGTGGGCCGCGGGCCGGTGGCGGCGTTTCGATCTGTGGAGCGGGAGTAGTTGCCAAGCAGAGGATCCTTGAGACGCCGGGAGCGCCGACATTCCGACGCTACACAACTTCTT
>DATCGT010000165.1:0-5588 GCA_036508775.1 Tepidiformaceae bacterium
AGGAGCCTCACCAGGACGCCAACAACCTGGCGTTTGTCATTTCCGTGGAGCCCACGACGGAGGCAGCCTTGAGCGCCGCGCTGGCCCGTATGGCGAAGCTCAGCTTTCTGCTAGAACCGCCCCTGGTCCTGCCGATGGAAGACACGCTCGCGGGCTGACCAGGGAACAAACCGGCAAGATCGAGCGTGATCATGTTCGGTAACCGCGGCGCTCGGCCTTCTCAGGCAGGCGTGTACGAGCATTGGGCATGCAGGCGCACCGCTTTCCGCGGTCGGCGCACCGTTAGTCCAGGCTGGCCAGGTCGTCGCTTGAGAGATGGATGTCCAACGCCTTGATATTGTCCTCCAGGTGAACCCGGGTCTTGCAGCCCGGGGTCGGGATCACGTCGGGTCCCTGGGCCATCGCCCAGGCCAGCGCGATCTGTGCGGCGGTCGCCGATTTCTCGCGGGCCAGCACCTCGATCCGCGTCCGTAGATCGGCATCGCGCTCAACATTCCCTGGCTGGAACCGGGGTGAGGTCCGGCGTCGGTCGCCACCAGGGAGGTCGTCGGGATTTCGGAACAGCCCGGCAAGGTACCCCTGCGCCAGCACCGAATAGGCCATGAAGCCCATCCCGAACTCCCAGCAAGCCTGCAGGTTGCCACTCTCCGCGTCACGTGACGCCACCGAGTAGTGCATCTGCAGAGAAACGATGGGGTGAACCGTGTTGGCCCGTCGGATCGACTCCGGGTCGGCTTCGGAAAGGGCGATGTAGCGCGCCTTGCCCTGCTCCACCAGTCGGGCCATGGCGCCGACTGACTCTTCGATTGGGACGTTCGGGTCAACCCGGGAGAGACAGAAGATGTCCAGGGTCTCGACGCCGAGGCTCTTCAAGCTGCGCTCGCAAACCGAGGTCAGGTACCCGGGCGAACCGCCGCCAAGCGTGCGGCCGTCGTCCGTCCGGATACTCCCTGACTTCGAGTGAATGACGACTCGTTCCCGGCGCCCCTGCAGCGCCTTCCGGATCAGCTCGTGGTTGTGGCCGTTGCCGTAGCTCGCGGAAGTGTCGAGGAAGTTGATACCGAGATCGAACGCGAGATGCAGAGTAGCCAGGCACTCGTCATCGTTCGCCGGTCCATAGGCGCCCGACATGCTCATGCACCCCAGGCCCAGGCGCGAAACCTTGAAATCCGTTGTCCCGAACTTCACGTATTCCATGGGCGGTTACCCCCTGCTGTGGAAAGAGCCAAAGGCGCCGCCAGAGTTATGCCTTCATCGCCGCGACCCACTCGGGCGGGTTCATCTTCCTGAAGCGGTTCTTTGTCTCCTCGTCGGCCAGCCGTTCAATGAGCTGGGCATCGTGGAGCACCTGGCCCGTGAAGGTATCCGGCGTCTGCATGGCGAGGAGGATCGCTGCCTCGACGTAGCTGTCGGAAGGGGTGCGAGGGCCCTCTTGCGGGCGATCGGCGCCACCAACCTGGCCACGTGCCCGCGGGTAGCGGACCCCGGGCGTGTCGATTCCGCGCACGGGCTTCATGCAGTTCACGGCGATGCCGTTCTCCCGCATCTCGTTCGCAAGGCCGACGGTCATGGCTTCGACGGCACGCTTCGTCGCCCCGTAGTGGGAGCCACCGAGCGCTCCAATTGAAGAGACGTTGATGATGTTGCCGCTCTTGCGCTCGATCATCGACGGCAGAGCTGCCCGGATGCAGTAGAAGGCGCCGTGGACGTTCACCCGGAACTCCAGCTCCCAGTGGCGGAGCTGGATCGTGGCAATGCCGCCCGGCGGCTGGACGGCCGCGTTCGTCATCAGGATGTCGATCTGCCCATAGCGGTCGAGCACCTGTTTCGTCATCTCGAGGACGGACTCGTTGTCCCCAACGTTGCAGACCACGGGGAACGCCTCGCCCCCGGCGGCTTTCACCATCTCCGCGGTCTGGTGGATCGTCCCCGGCAGTCTTGGGTCAGTCTCAGTCTCGGTCCGCGCCGCGATGACGACCGTTGCCCCTTCTCTGGCGTAGCCAACGGCGCAGTATTGCCCCAGGCCACGGCTCGCCCCGGTGATGATCGCAACTTTTCCCGCCAGTCTTCCCGCCATCGTTTTGCCCTGCCTTTCCTTCTTCCGGGTCGTACCCGGAGTTGCGCGGGTAGCCTAGCGCCCGCCCCGAAGGCACACAATCCGCTGAGCCCGTTTGTGTGGAGTTGATCCGATCTGACGATGTCGGCTCGCACTGGCGACGATGGATCGAGAGATGCCCGAGCCATTTCCGCATTCGCCAGCGAAGCCCGGTGTGTCCGTGTGGCCCGTCGCAACGCAGTCGCCTCGGGCTTGAGAGATCAGGGCGAACCCTACTGTCACGGCGAGATGATCGGCGTTCAAGATCAACGGCAGAAACCAGATGCGGGGCTCAACGGGTCGAGCGGTGGGCGAACGCCGGCAAGGATGCGAGCGGGCTTGTTATTCGGGAAAGTTCGACTGCCCTCGCGGCGCAATGCCCGGACGACTTCGGAGATGCGTGCGGAGCGAATCACGGCCGCTCGCCTGCGCCTGCTCGAGTTCGCGACGACGCACACGCTCGACGAACTTCTTGAGAAGACGATCGACGAGGCGGAGGAGCTCTCCGGCAGCCTGATCGGGTTCTATCACTTCGTCGACGACGACCAGGAGAACCTCACTCTCGAGAACTGGTCGACAAGGACGAAGACGGAGTTCTGCAAAGCCGAAGGGAAGTGGTCACACTATCCCATCGCGGATGCCGGGGTCTGGGTTGACTGCGTCCGGGCGCGACGCCCGGTGGTCCACAACAACTACGCGGCACTTGCCCACCGAAAGGGGCTGCCCGCGGGGCACGCCAACGTCATACGCGAACTCGTGGTGCCTGTGCTTCGCGGCGACAAGATCCTGGCGATCCTTGGGGTCGGCAATAAGGCTGCTGACTATGACCAGGCGGACGTCGAAGCCGTCCCGCTCCTCGCGGACCTCGCCTGGGACGTCGCGGAGCGCAAGCTGGCGGAAAAGGCGCTGCGGGAATCCGACCGTCTGCTGAAGGAGACCCAGGCGATCACCGGGTTCGGAGGCTGGCAATATGACGCCGCCACGAAGCGCATTACCTGGACCGACGAGGTGTACCACATCTACGGCGTCGGCCGCGATTACGATCCCAGCGACCTGGATCGCGCTATCGGATACTACGCGCCTGAATGCGCCCCCCTCATCGAGCAGGCTTTCCGCCAGGCCGTAGAACAGGGTGAACCGTACGACATGGAAGTCGAGTTCATTCGAGGGGGCGGACAGCGTATCTGGGTCAGGACCAGCGGGCGGCCAGTCGTGGAGAACGGCAAGGTCGTGCGCATCACCGGGAACATTGGCGACGTCACCGAGCGGAAGGCCGTTGAACTGGCGAGAGAGCAGTACCGCCGGTTCTTCCGGCTTTCAACCGACGCGATGTGCATCGCCGATCCGTTCGGCTGTTTCAAGGAAGTGAACCCGGCGTTCCTGGCAGTGACGGGCTACTCGGAAGAAGAGCTGACAGCGAAGCCGTTCCTGAATTTCGTGCTGGAGGAAGACCGCGAGCGGACTGCGAACGAAATGGCTCTCCAGGTGTCCCAGAGAACGTCGCTGAACTTTGAGAATCGCTACGTCTGCAAGGACGGAAGGACCATCCTGTTGTCGTGGGATGCCTACTTCGACAGCACGGACGGTGTTACCTACGCCATAGCCCGCGACATCACCGAGACGCGCAGAGCGCAGGATGCTGTTGGACGGCTCGCCGCCATCGTCGAGTCGTCCAACGATGCGGTGTTCATGATCTCTCCCAACCTCTCCATCCTCAGCTGGAACGTTGCCGCCGAACGCCTGTACGGGTGGTCGGCGGAGGAGGCGGTTGGTCGAATTCTTCGCGACCGGATCGACGTGCCCCCGGACTTGAGCGAGAGGCAGAGGGAAATTCTTCAGAGAGCATTCGCCGGCACAGCCACTGAGGGTTACGACACGATCAGGTTCGGCCGGGACAGGCGACGGGTTGACGTCTCGCTCACCGTCTTCCCAATCCGCGACCGGGCCGACGTGGTCGTGGCGGTGGGGAGCGTCCACCGCGACATCAGTGGACGGAAACGGGCAGAGGCTGCGTTGCTCGAGAGCGAGGGCCGTTTCCGCCTCCTGTTTGACAACATGGTGGAGGGATTTGGCCTTCACGAGGTCATCACCGGCGACCAGGGGGACGTGGTTGATTTCCGCTTCCTCGATATCAACCCGGCCTACGAACGTCTCACCGGCCTGAAGCATGACGACGTCATCGGGAAGACGATGCTCGAGCAGCCGTCTGCTGACCCTGCCCAGATCTCTATCTACGGCAATGTGGCCATGACGGGCGAGCCCTATTCGTTTCAGTACTACTCGAACATCTTCGGCAAACACCTGCGGGTACACGTGTTCAGCCCGCGACGCGGGCTCTTTGCGGCGGTGTTCGACGACATCACCGAACGCATGGAAATCGAGCAGGAACTGCGAGAGAGCCGGGCACTCCTCCAGTCCATCGTGGACGGGACGACGGATGCGGTCTTCGTGAAGGACCTCCAGGGGCGGTATGTCATGGCGAACAAGACCGTGCTGCAGACGGTCGGCAAGACTGCCGGGGAGATCCTCGGAAATGATGACTACGCGCTCTTCCCGGGAGCGGAGGCGAAGGCCGTCATGGACCGCGACCGGATGGCGATTGAGTCGGGCCAAACCGCCACCTATGAAGAAGAAGTGTCGACTGCCGACGGTCAGCCTCGGACTTACCTCGCGACAAAGGGTCCGGTGCGCGACGCAAACGGCAAGGTCATCGGACTGTTCGGAATTTCACGCGACATCACCGAACGAAAGCGCATGGAAGCGGTGCTGCTGCAGTCACAGAAGCTGGAAAGCCTTGGCGAACTCGCCGGAGGCCTGGCACACGACTTCAACAACATCCTCACCGTGATACTCGGGAACTGCGCGCTGGCAACCCGCGAGACGGGATGCAAGGTTCCCGTCGTCGAGTTGCTGACTGTCGACGGAGTGACGCATTACGTGAATGGCGTTTCCGGCGCAACGGACTCGTGGGTTGCCCTGCATACCGCCAGCACCGAGCACGAGCGGCCAGCCGAGGTGTTCATCCCGTACCAGACGATCTTCCGCGTCGAGATCCGCCCGGAAACCGACGAGAGGCGGCACCATCTCGGCTTCTACAATCCCAACGACGGCAAGGCAAACCTGCCCCTTGCCACGCAGCCACCAACAGACAAAGGCGAACACCCTGCCGCCGTTGCCGGACTTGCTGTTTAAGCGCATTGACAGTGGGGTAGACCAATTTTGAATGTCGCCTCGTCCTCTACCTGAGGCAGGCCTTCACTTAAAGGAGTGTTTCTGATCATGAGCTGGGTTGCACGCCTCATTGGCGGTCCGAACTGGTCGGTCATAGAGCAGGCAGGGGCACAACCTGCTGCCTCATTGGCGTACCCAGCTGAGGTTGACCTCGACGGCCTCTCGGTCACGCTACGAACCCTTCATTCCGGAGACGAAGAGGCGCTCCTCGCCTTCGCCCGGTCGCTGCCCACTCACGATCTCATGTTCCTGCGGCGCGACA
>DATCGT010000166.1:0-2928 GCA_036508775.1 Tepidiformaceae bacterium
GCAATCGCTGAGCGCCTTCGCAGTCCGAAACGGTGTCGGCTACGTCTTCGCGGGCGGCAAACTCAAGAAGATCACCTGGTAGTTCGCCCCCTGCGCCGGACCTCGCGCCGTTTTGCCATCTGTCGCTGCCCTGGGGTCGTATGCCACAATGAAACTGTCTCACTACGGGCCAGGCGCAGAGTAATGACAAGATTAACAGGTTCCCTCACGGCGACGCGCCGCCGGCCGTTTCGCTGGCTATTGCTTTCTCTCGGGTTCATTTGTGTTGCCCTGGCGGTAGTTGGGCTCGTCTTCCCGCTTGTCCCGCCCGTCGACTTCCTCTTGCTGGCGGGCCATCTGCTTCGCGAACAGTTCTCCGCGAGCCCACGCCTGGCTGCATTCGAATCGGCTGTTCGGAAAGCGCCTGCGGGATTACCGCGAACGCCACGGGGCCACGATCGCCACAAAGGCGTGGACCTTCGGGTCACTGGTACTCGGGCTCGCGGCAACGTTGTATTTCATCGCGCCGCCGTGGTGGGTTGACGCGCTCCTCGCGATCATCGCGCTCGGAGTAACCGCCCACCTGCTGAAGCTGAAGACGCTTCGGGATTAAGCGCCGCTCTCAGCCGGCACCACGACCGACCAGTCGTTGGTGCTGAAGATGTCTTCGTCCAGCCTGGTCCGTTCGCCAATCGCGAACCGATGCCCCGCCACCGCTCCGATCATCGCCGCATTGTCGGTGCAGTATTTCGGCAGGGGGAACCGTACGGGGACGGGGCAGCGTTCCTGGAGTTCTTCGCGGAGCCGCCCGTTCGCCGCCACCCCGCCCGCGACGAGCACCTGCGCAACGCCCAGTTCGCGAGCGAGCCGCGCTGTCTTACCGGAAAGAACGTCGACAACGGCCTCCTGGAACTCCCAGGCGATCGTCGGGACGTCATATTTCTCGGACCGGACAACGTGGAGGACGGCGGTCTTGAGGCCGCTGAAACTGAAGTCAAAGGTTCCCGGCATCCAGGCGCGCGGGAGGTCGAGGCTCGATGGTCCGCCTTTGGCCGCTTCCCGCGCAACGGAAGGACCACCCGGGAACGGCAGCCCCAGGAGCCTGCCGACCTTATCAAAGGCCTCACCCGCGGCATCGTCACGCGTCCCTCCGACCCGCCGGTAGGAGCCGTGCGATTCCATCAGAACGAGGTCGCTATGCCCCCCCGATACAACAAGGCAAAGGGCCGGGAACGTCGGTTCCGGCCCTTCCGTGAGCCAGTTGGCGTAGACGTGTCCCTCCAGGTGGTTCACCCCGAGGAAGGGCAGATCTCGTCCATATGCGATCGCCTTCGCGGCGTTGAAACCAACCAGCAATGACCCCGCAAGTCCGGGGCCACGCGTCCCGGCCACCGCATCGATGTCCTCGATCGTGCATCCCGCCTCGGTAAGCGCCTCCACGACCACCGGGCCCACCTTCCGCAGGTGCTCGCGGCTTGCGACCTCGGGAACTACGCCGCCATATTTCGCGTGGAGATTGACCTGGCTGGCAATGACGGACGACCGCGCGGTGCGCCCGTCGACCACGACGGCTGCGGCCGTTTCGTCGCAGGATGACTCGATCGCCAGTACATTCACTGTCTGAGCCTAGCCCACACTGCGACCGTGATCGATAGCGCCCGCAGGAAACTGTTATGCTCATAGCGGAAGTTTGACGTTGACGTTTGCGTTAACGTAGATAGACTCAAATATCAACAGTCATGACTGAAGAACTCGAGCGCAAGAAGTACCTGCAAATTGGCGAAGCTGCCGAGCGCGCTCAGCGCACCCAGCGCACCCTCCGTTACTACGAGGAGAAGGGGCTCCTGAGCCCGCCTGAGCGTATGGAAGGTGGCTTCCGCCTTTACTCCCCCGAGGATATGGAGCGCGTCGAGCGGATCAAGCAGCTCCAGGAACTGCTGGGCTTCTCACTCGCTGAAATCAAGGAAATGCTGGAAACCGAGGACGTGCGCCTCCAGATTCGTGCCGAATGGCGGCATGACGCTGATGGCGCTGCGAAGGCCGCGATGACCGGCCGGGCTCGCGACATCACCCTCCAGCAGATCGGCATGATCGACCAGAAGATGACGAAGATGGCCGACCTCAGGAAAGAACTGAGCGAACGCCTCCAGCGCTACAATGAGCGCCTCCTCAAGTGGACCGCCGAAACGGAACAGGCGACTCACGGCTCAACGCCGAGTCGTTAAGCTCCCGGTTTTCGAACGGCCAACCCGAGCACACCGCCGTCGACTGAGCTAGGCTTGAGTCATGCCTCTTCGGGACACCATGGACCGTCCCCTTCGCGACCTTCGGATTTCCGTAACGGACCGCTGTAACTTCCGCTGCCGCTATTGCATGCCACGAGAAGTCTTCGGCCCGGACTTCGCTTTCCTGGAACGCACAGACCTGCTGACCTATGAGGAAATCACCCGTTTAGCCCGGATCTTCGTCGGCGCCGGCGTCGAGAAGATTCGCCTCACCGGCGGTGAGCCTCTTGTGAGGCGCGACCTTGCCAGCCTGGTGCGCCAGCTCCGCGCGGTACCAGGCCTCAAGGACCTCACCCTCACCACGAACGGCTCCCTCCTTAAGTCGCAGGCACGCGCACTCCGGGAGGCCGGCATCGAGCGCATTACTGTTAGCCTCGACTCTCTCGACGAAGACGTCTTCAAGGCGATGAACGACACCGGCATCCCGCCGTCGGTCGTACTCGCGGGTATCGATGCTGCCGCGGCGGCCGGCCTCGCCCCCATCAAAATCAACGCCGTCGTGCAGCGAGGCATCAATGACCACACGATTGTCGACCTCGCCCGGCACTTCCGCGGGACCGGCCACATCGTCCGCTTCATCGAGTACATGGACGTCGGCACTACCAACGGCTGGCGGATCGACAAGGCCGTCCCCGCGGCCGAGATCGTCGCCCGCATCAACGCG
>DATCGT010000167.1:0-6906 GCA_036508775.1 Tepidiformaceae bacterium
CGGACCGCGAATCGGCGACACGCATCGTCGCGGGCGTGCGAAGGTTCGCCGCTGGAGATGGCGGGGACGTGAAGAAGCTCCAGAGGCGCTCGGGAGAATGGCGCTTTGCAGGAGTGGGTTGACTTGACAACCCACATACCCCGTCCAACACTTGAGCTAATAGCGCAACAATGTTCGGAACTCATGTTCTAGTGTTCGGACGCATGTTTTGAGCGCGGACTGGGCGCGTTTCGCCGCTAGCCGTAACCATGTAAGGAGGGAACTGTGAGATTCGTATTCGATGATCGCAAGGCAGCGCAAGCCGCCGTTTACCTCCTGAGGCGGAGTGGCGGGACCATGAAGTACGTCAAGCTTCTGAAGCTCATGTACCTCGCCGACCGACAGGCTTTCGTCGAGACCGGTTACCCGATCACAGGCGCCAAGATGGTCTCGATGGACAAAGGTCCAGTGCTCAGCGAGGTGTATTCCCAGATCACTTGGGGAGACGCTGCCGAGACGCCGTGGAGCCGCCTCATCGCGGCTGACGCAGACTACCGCGTCAGCCTGCGACCGGATGTGGGGGAATTGCTGTACCTCTCAGAATACGATGAGGACGTGCTCGGACAGGTGTTCGACAAGTTCGGAGATTTGGACCCTTGGGCGCTCGTACGATTCACGCACACGTTGCCAGAATGGAAGGATCCGGACGGGTCATCCTTGCCCATTGATACTCGGATTATCTTGGAGGAAGCTGGCAAGTCCAGCGAGGAGATCCAGGACATTGCCGCACAGGTTGAGGCCATTCGTGCGATGCGGCTGAGCAGTGTGCTCGTCGGGTGATTCCCGGCGAGACAATACTTGGCCTGGACTTCGGAAACCACCTCTGGGTCGTACTGACCCCAGCAAACAGTTTTGGCGACATCGTGATCGTCAACCTCACGACGCATGGACGTGGCCTGTGTGGGCCGGCTTGCACGACAATCGCGGTTGGGGAGCAAGCGTTCGTCACCCGGGAATCGTGCGTCTATTACCGCGGCGTCATGTTCAACCCGGTGGCGCCCTTGCTCCAAGCTCGTGAGCAAGGCTTTCTGAGACAACACGATCGGGTATCCGCCGGTCTGCTTCTCCGGATTCAGGACGGTGCACTCGCGGACCGGGTGGTACCGCGAATCATGAAGATTGAGATTGAGGCTTCAGTCGTTCGTGGTTCGGACTCACCATCTAACTGAGCCGTTTTCGCTCAAACTCCCACTCGGGGAGCTACAGCGTACCCATCAGGCTGTTCCGAAGACAGATGCTCTATCCACTGAGCTACAGCCGCACGCATTTTCCGCTCTTCTGAATCTAAATTGACCTTCTACTGCGATTCTCCGAGCCGGAGCCACTTGGCACACCGTCAGCCCAGCGGACCTCGACATGGCTGTTCATCTGGGGATGCGTCGCGGGTTCTGCTCCGACAATCTTGTTGAACGAAAGCGTGCCGAGCTGTGCCGCAGCGTCGAGCATCGCCGTACTGAATCCCACACCACCAGCGTTAGCCGACGATGCCTCAGCCGCACGTGCTGCGCGATGGCGAGCAATAGTCTCGAGCGCCGCTGATTTTATGAAGGTGCCAAGCTTCTGGCCTGCGATGCGGGCTTCTGCCGTCAGTTCCTTGCTTTCACTGGCGTTAAGTCGAATCGTCAGAACGTAGGACTCGGGGCGCACGAGAGCCACATCGACTTCTTCCCAGGCTCGCTCGGGCTGTGCGCGGTCAGACATGTTGGGTTCCTCCAGGCCGAGAGTATAGTGCAGCCTCCTCATTATCGGACGGCCATCCGGTAATGATGTAAGGGGGCCGATTACCGACGGGCTTCTTCAACACTATGGTGAGCAGGCGGTTTCCCGTATCTGGACCGATGACCTTCAGGTTTCCCGGATGGCCACCGTCGTCGAAGACCTTGTACCGGCCCTCATCGATTACTTCGTAGGCGTCTTCCAAGTAGAGCCCGTGTTGCCACAGGTGTTCTTCGGCGCTGGAGCTGGGTTCCGGCGCAAGTTCTCGTGGCCTCGAGCGGTTGACTGCCTTCCTTCATGGCGATAATGTAATACATAATGACCTTGTATTACAAGACCAAAGGAGTTCTCTATGGAAACCCGTAGGACCAAGCTGCCCGGATTACCGGCTGCGAAGGTTGAAATCGACGCAATGTTACTCGCCAACGGTGTCGAAGTCCGAGAGGGCATGCTCTACGTGCTCGGGGGGGGCTGGATGCGTTGTTGGCCGTCACCGGGGCAACCCTTCCCGTACGACAAGCAGGTCCAAGTGTGCTTGCTTCTCCGCGTTCCGTACCACGAGACCAACATGGACCATACCTTCGCGGTGGCCTTGCGGGACAGTGACGAGCAACCGATCGCTCCCGGCGCAAACGGTAACTTTAGAGTCGGGCGCGAGGTGGCGCTGACCGACGGGATGTCGCAGCTAGTGCCGATAGCGTTCCAGCAGGTGGTCAAGATCGCGGCCCCTGGGATCTACTACGTGGTGGTCGAGATAGACGGGGAGGAGCGAAAGAGGATCGCATTCGAAGCACTCACGATGGCGCCGAGATAGGTGCGAATCGGGTGCGGGTCCGAGGATGCCTAACTCAGCATCTAACTGAACCCGGCGTGCTGGTGGCCCCACACGTGGAGGCACACCGAACCCATGTGGCTAGTCCGAAGACAGATGCTCTATCCACTGAGCTACAGCCGCACGCGATTTCCGCTCTTCTGAATCTAGATTGACCCTCTAACTGCGATTCTCCGAGACAAGCCCTCTTGCCACAGTGCCCACTCCACCCGCTCACAGATTATCGCGCGAATCGCCGGGGAGGTACTGCCGTGTAGTGACGTCCCCATCTTCACCATCGGAGAAGAGGGGATTCGCGTCCGTCCAGCCGCCCCCAATCCTGCGAAGTGGAACTGGACGCAACGATCGAGGCCGGCAACTCTGGCGATAAGTCACGAGCCGGTATGGACGAAGGCCTCCGAAAACTGACTGTTGTAGAGGTCGTAGTAGAAGCCACGTGCAGCCAGCAGCTCGCTGTGACTGCCCTGTTCGACGATCCGGCCGGCATCCATGACCACGATGGTGTCTGCGTTGCGGATCGTCGAGAGACGGTGCGCGATGACGAAACTGGTTCGGCCCTTCCTCAGCCTGGCCATCGCGTGCTGGATCAACACTTCGGTGCGCGTATCGACGCTGCTGGTCGCCTCATCGAGGATCAGGATGCTCGGGTCGGCAAGGAACGCTCTCGCGATGGTCAGGAGCTGCCGCTGACCCGCGGAGATGTTGGAGGCATCCTCATCGAGGACCGTGTCGTAGCCGTCGGGCAGCGTTCGCACAAAGGGATCGACAAAGGCGGCCTCCGCGGCTGCCCGCACATCAACATCGGTCACGCCTTCGCGGCCGTACGCAATGTTGTCACGGATCGTGCCCGCGAATAGCCAGGTCTCTTGCAGAACCATTCCGAAGACATGGCGGAGCCGGTCGCGGCTAAGTTCCCGAATATCAAGGCCGTCGAGGCAGATGCGGCCCGCATCTATCTCGTAGAAGCGCATCAGAAGGTTGACGATTGTTGTCTTCCCCGCACCCGTCGGCCCCACGATCGCAACGGTGCTGCCCGGAGCCACTTCGAGGTTGAAGTCGGTGATCAGAGGTTTGTTCGGGTCGTAGCGAAACGAAACGTGCTCCAGCGAGACGCGGCCTGAGGGAGTGTCCAGCAACGCCGGCTCAGAGACGTCTGGCAACTCCTCCGGCTCGGCGAGCAACTCAAAGACTCGTTCAGCCGAGGCAATACCCGATTGAAGGAGGTTCATCTGTCCAGCGATCTGCGTGAAGGGCATGGTGAACTGGCGCGAGTACTGGATAAAGGCCGTCACGTCCCCAAGCGACAGGCTTCCTGAGGCTACGCGTAGACCTCCGATAACGGCGATTGCGACGTAGTTGAGGTTGCCAAGGAACTGCATTGCCGGCTGGATAACGCCAGACAGGAACTGGGCCCGAAAGCTTGCTTCGTAGAGCCGCTGGTTCTGTTCGTCGAACTCCTTCACCACCTGCCCGCGCCTGCCAAAGACCTGCACCAGGGCGTGCCCGGTATGCATCTCCTCGACGAATCCGTTCAGGGCGCCCGTTCGTTGCCATTGCGCGGTGAACTGCGTGTGGGAACGGCGGGCAATGCCGACGGTTACAGCGATCGAAAGCGGCACCGTCACGACAGCGATCACCGCCAGCAGCGGGCTGATCCAGATCATCATGCCGAGGACGCCAACGATCGTCATCACCGAGGTGAGCAGCTGGCTTAGCCCCTGCTGCAGGGTTGTGCTCAGGTTGTCGATGTCGTTTGTCACGCGGCTGAGGATGTCGCCGTGTGGATGGCTGTCGAAGTACTTCAGCGGCAGCCGCGCCAGTTTGGACTCGACGTCGGCGCGCATGCGGTACATGGCGCGCTGCACGACGCCGGCCATGAGGTAGGCCTGCACCCAACTGAACATCGCCCCGACCACAAAGACGGACGCGGCGAGCCCGAGGTCGCGGCCGAGCAGTCCGAAGTCCACCCCCACCCCCGGCTGAACGTTCATCCCCGAGACCATGTCCGCGAACTGGCCTTTGCCGCTGGCGCGCAACTCGGCGATTGCCTGCTGCTTGCTGGCTCCGGCCGGCAGCATCTCCCCAACGACACCATTGAAGAGCACGTTGGTGGCGTTTCCGATGAGCTTCGGCCCGATCACCAGGAAAGCGACGCTTGCCGAAGCAAGGACAACCGCAATCACGACGAGCCACCGGTCCTGTCTGAGGTGTCCGAGCAGCTGCCGAAGCGTTCGCGACACATCCTTCGGCTTCCCGACAGCCATCGGCATCCCGGGCTGTCCTGGACCGCCTCTGCCCATGCCTGCCCCACCGGGTCCGCCGCGCATCATGACGCTGCAGCCTCCCCGAGCTGCGACTCGACGATTTCCTGGTATGGAGCACAGCTCGACAGCAGGCTTTCATGGGTACCTGTACCGACGATCCTGCCGCTCTCCAGCACGATGATCCGATCCGCGCTGAGGATGGTACTGACGCGCTGGGCGACGATTACGACGGTGGCATCCTCAGTCTCGTCTCGAAGGGCGGCACGCAAGCGTGCGTCAGTCCCGGAATCGAGGGCGGAGAAGCAATCGTCGAACAGGTACACATGAGGACGCTTCACGAGCGCCCTGGCGATGGATAGTCGCTGGCGCTGCCCGCCCGAGACGTTCGCGCCGCCCTGCTGGATGGGAGCAGCGAGCCCGCCCGGCATGGCAGCCACGAAGTCGTGAGCCTGGGCGACGTCGAGTGCATGCCAGAGTTCGGCGTCCGACGCATCTGGCCGGCCGAACCGCAGGTTATCGGCGACCGTGCCGCTGAACAGGTAAGCACTCTGCGGAACCACGCCGATCATGGACCACAGCCCGTCGAGCGACTGATGCCGGACATCGACGCCGCCGACGGAAACGTCCCCGGCGGTGACGTCGAAGAAGCGCATCACCAGGTTCAGGACGGTTGATTTGCCGGAACCCGTGCCGCCGATGATCGCTGTCGTTTCTCCCGGCCGCATGCTGAAGGAAACCTCGTGCAGCACGGGACGCTGGCCTCCCGGGTACCCGAAGGTGACATCCCGGAACTCGATGCCGGCTTCCCCTTCCTGCGGTGCCTCGGGCTCTTCCGGATCGCCAATTGACGGCTGGACCCGCAGGACCTCTTCGATGCGTGCGGCGCTCGCGGCGGCCCTCGGCACCAGGATGACCATCATCACCGCCATCATGACGGCCATCAGGATCTGGAGGATGTAGTTCAAGAACGCGGTCAGGTTTCCGATCGGCATATTGCCGCTGTCGATGAGGTGTCCCCCGAACCAGACAGCGGCGACACTCGAAAGGTTCAGGATGCCCATGAGGGTGGGGAACACCAGCGCGAACATTCGGTTCACGCTGAGGGCGGTTGCGGTCAGGTCCGCGTTGGCACGCTCAAAGCGCTCTTCTTCGTGCCCCGAGCGAACGAACGCACGAATCACGCGCACCCCGGTAAGCTGCTCGCGCATGACGAGGTTGATGCGATCGAGCCTAACCTGCATAGCCTCGAAAAGCGGCAGTGCTTTGACCATCAAGATGCCGATAAGAACGAGCATCAACGGCACCACCACAAGCAGGAGAGACGACAGCGTCACGTTCTCCTGCAGCGCCATGATGACGCCGCCGACGCAAATGATCGGGGCCGGAATCATGAAGATGAGCGCCATTTGCAGGAAGATCTGGATCTGCTGGATGTCGTTCGTGTTGCGGTTGATGAGCGACGGCGTCCCGAACGCGTTCAACTCTCGCTGGGAGAGTTGCTGTACGTGCGCGAACACCGCGTCCCGCACGTCGCGACCCACACCCATGGCGGTCTTCGATGCCCAGTAAACGGCGAGGATAGCGACCACCCCGAGCATCAGCGTGAGAGCGAGCATGATGGCGCCAGTCGTCCAGATGTAGTGGATATTCCCCTTCACGACGCCGTTGTTGACGATATCGGCGTTGAGGTTGGGCAGGTACAGGTTCGCGATCGCCTGGATGACGAGGAGCACGCTGACGACCGTCACCTGGCGCGCGTAGGGCCGCAGGTGACGTCGCATGAGAGCGATCAGCACTCTGACACGCTCCGGGCAGCAACCTGGACGATCGCCTTAGCCAGGGCAGCGTCGGCGAGAGGATGGGCTCTTGAGCAGGAGAACCTCAGTCGGCCTGGAGCAGTAGTAAAATTGGCATGGGCCGCGACCTGCCAGCAGCGGCCTGGCAATCGCATCAACAGACTTCCGTTCTCATCGCGCCAATCATTGGCCCCCCACGCCGGTTCGGGCGACCGCACGCTATTGACCGGCCCCGACATTCTAATGGAAACAGGATTCC
>DATCGT010000168.1:0-5689 GCA_036508775.1 Tepidiformaceae bacterium
GGCAAGGGCTTCCACATGGGCGTCGGCTATGCCGAGTACTGCGCGCTGATCGCGGCGGCCAACCTCGCCATCATCATTCCGACCTTCTTTGGCGGGACCGGCCCCTTCGAGTGGGCCGCAAAGCTCGTGCTCGTCGGCGCCGGCGTTGACGGCGGGCTTGCCGGGGCGTACTCGATCGTTGCCCATGCGGTGATCTTCGTTCCGACGACGATCATCGGACTCATCCTCCTCTGGAGCTTTGGCGTCTCCTTCCGTCGCATCAGCAAGCTCGATGTCCAGGAGACGGAAGGGACAATTTCGTCGTGAAGATCGGGATTGTCGGTGCGGGTGTGCTGGGGCTGGCCGCGGCCAAGGTGCTGCAGGAGGCCGGCCACAGCGTCACGATCTTCGAGTCTCGCGATGATGTTGGCGGCCAGGTTGTGACCTTCGACGTCGGTGGCGGACGCCTCGAATGTTTCTACCACCACATCTACACCAACGACACCACCGTCGTCCGCTACATCAACGAGCTCGGCCTGGGCGACGATCTGCTCTGGATTGAACCCCACAACGCGCACCTGGTGAAGGGACGCGCCTACCCGTTTGTGACCCCGATGGACCTGCTGCGGTTCACGGCGATCCCGTTCATCAGCCGAGTCCGGCTTGGCCTGGCCGCGGTCTGGCTGCGACGCCAGGAGAACTGGCGGAAGTACGAGTCGATCACCGCCCGGAAATGGATGGAACGAGCGGTCGGGAAGAAGGCCTACAACGCCTTCTGGGGGCCGCTCCTGCGCGGCAAATTCGCCGACCAGGCCGACAACGTCTCCATGACCTGGCTCTGGGGCAAGGTCTACCTGCGCTTCGCATCGCGGCAGGGGAGCGGCTCGAAGGAGAAGCTTGGCTACCTGAATGGCGCCTTCGAGCGCTACATCCAGGCGCTGGCCGACCTGATCCGTTCCCACGGTGGCGATATCCGCCTGGGCGCCCGGGTTGAAGAGGTCGAGGTCAGCGACGGCCGCGTCCGCGCGATCCGGGCCGGCGGCGAGCGCCACGAGTTTGACCAGGTCCTGATGACCACCCCGAACGCGATCACCCGCCGCATCGCGCCCGCGCTCCCCGCGGCCTACGCCGAAATCCTCGACCGCGTGCGGTACCAGTGGGCGAGCTGCCTCATCCTCGCCCTAGACCGTCCCCTTTCGGACATCTACTGGCTCAGCATCGGTGACCGCCTGCCATTCGTCGCCTGCATCGAGCACACGAACTTCATGCCGCCGGAGCAGTACGGCGGCTACCACATCGTGTACCTGTCCAACTACGCGTCGCCGGGCAACCCGGTGCTCGACATGGATGCCGACCAGGTGCTGGCCAGTTACCTGGATGGCATTCGTGTCATCAACCCCGCCTTCGACCCGTCATGGGTCAAGGAGAAGTGGTTCTTTAAGGACCCGGGCGGGCAGCCGGTGATCGCCACGAACTATTCCAGCCAGGTACCGGACCTCCACACCGGGATCGCAGGTCTCTACCTGGCGAACACCACGCAGATCTACCCGGAGGACCGCGGGCAGAACTACAGCCTGCTCCTGGGCGAGAAGGTCGCCCGGGTCATGCTGGACGACGCCCCCGCGTTTGTCCCGTCCGCAGACGCGGCGATATAGTACGTGCTGTATTTCACAAGTTTTCGGAGGCAGGCATGAGCGCTGAACCGAGTGCACAGGAGCTGCGCGCACTGGTCGCAGAGTTCCTCCCGGGGAAGGGTCATGTCCTCCCTGCTCTCCACAAGGTGCAGGACAAGTACGGGTACATTTCGCGGCCGGCGATCGAGGCCGTCGCGCGTCAGTTGAAGACGACGCCCGCCCTTATCTACGGTGCCGTGACCTTCTACGACGACTTCCGCACCGAGGCCCCGCCCGAGAAAGAAATCGCCTGGTGCAGCGGCCCAACCTGCCGCCTTCGTGGTGGTGATCGGATTCGCGAAGCGATCCAGCAGACGCTCGATCTGCCGCTCGGCGCGGAGAGCGAGGACCATCGTTATGGCCTTCATCTCGCCCAGTGCAACGGCACCTGCAGCGAGGCCCCGCAGGTCTGGCTGAACGGCAAAGTCGTCGGCAACCTGACGGCGGCCTCGGCCATCCGCCTTGCGCGCGAGGTCAAAGGCGAATGAACGCACAACTTCAGGGCATCATTGACGCGGCAAAGCAGGCGTGGGACGCCGAACAGAAGAGCGGACGCATCCGCGTCAACGTCTGCATCGACACCTCTTCGCTGGCGGTATCCGCCGACCAGACGTTGGATGCTCTGCGGCGCGCTGTCGCGGACAAGGGCCTCGCGGTCGATGTCTGCATCACCGGCTCAGCGGGCTTCTGCTGGCTCGAACCGACCGTTACCGTTCGCAGCGCCGATGCTTCCCGCACCGTGCTGTATGGACAGGTCACGCCGGACCGGGTCGCGGAGTTCGTCGCGACGGTCCTGGTTGGCGGCGCTGATCTGCCCGAGCTCGCCATTGGCGTGATCGACGGTCCTTCAAACGGCGTGCCGATGCTTGCCGACCATCAGATCATGAAGGGCCAGGTGCGCCGCCTCATGGCGAACACCGGCACTATCGACCCGGAGAACATCGACCACTACTTGGCCCGCGGCGGCTACGAAGGCTTCGGCAAGGCGCTCGAAATGGACGCTGAAGCGATCGTCAAAGAGATGATCGACAGCGGCCTCGGCGGACGCGGTGGGTCGGGCTTCCCGAGCGGACGGAAGTGGGACTTCCTTCGCACCGCTACGGCGTCGCCTCGCTATCTCGTCTGCAACGCCGACGAAGGCGACCCCGGCGCATGGGTGAACCGTGTCCTCCTCGAAGGCGATCCCCAGCTCATCCTCGAAGGTTTGCTGATCGCCTCGCTGGCCTCGCTCGCGGATGCGGCCTACATCTACATCCGCTACGAGTACCCGCTCGCCAACCAGCGCCTGCGAACCGCAATTGAACAGGCTCGAGCGAAGGGGCTGCTGGGCACCAACATCCTGGGTAGCGGCAAGGACTTCGACATCTTCGTGGTTCGAGGCGCCGGCTCCTATGTCTGCGGCGACGAGACAGGCCTCATCAGTTCGATCGATGGCTACCGCGGCATGCCGCGCATCAAGCCGCCGTTCCCGGCCCAGGCGGGCCTCTGGAACAAGCCAACCAACGTCAACAACGTCGAATCCTACGCCAACGCCCCGCTGATTCTCCGTGGCGGCGCTGCCTGGTGGTCGAACGTCAGTGAAGTCGCCGAGAAGGGCACGAAAATGTTCAACTTCTCCGGCGACGTGAATTTCATGTCGTGCGTGGAGATCCCCTTCGGACTGCCGATGCGCCAGGCGCTCGAACAGTACGCGGGCGGCATGAAGGATGGCCGCCCCTGCAAGGCGATCCAGCCAGGCGGTCCGCTCTCTGGTGTCATCCCCGGGGCGGAACTCGACCTGCCGATGACCATCCCACCGTACCGTGAGCGCGGCATTTTCCTCGGCGGCGGCGGCATCATGTTCCTTGATGACACCCGTTGCACCGTCGACCTCAGCGAGGCCTACGCGGCCTTCTGCGAGGCCGAGAGCTGCGGACGCTGCACGACCTGCCATGGCGGATCGCAGCGCGTCGTCGAGATACTTCGCCGCATCGCCAGGGGCGGTGGCCGCGAGTCGGACATCGAAAAGCTCGAGGACATCGCCAAGACGATGTTCTGGTCGAACTGCCAGCACGGTCAGCTCTCGCCAAACTCGTTCCGCTCGACGATCCGTTTCTTCCGCGATGAACTCCTTGAGCACATCGTCGAGAAGCGTTGCCGCGCGCAGGTCTGCGCCGGTCTCATCGAGTACCGGATCACGGATCAGGGTTCGGCGCAGCTACCCGAGGCCGTCGCGATCTGCCCCACCGGCGCGATCCGCGGCGACAGCGGCGTGCGGACGATCGATGACGTCCTCTGCATTCGCTGCGGCGCCTGCAAAGAAGTCGCCCCGGGCGCGATCGAGATGCGTGCCCGCGTTCCTGCCGCCGCTACGATCTAGGATCAGACGCGGTTAGCCGACAGGGTCCAAAGGGGACCACAAGACGGGCCGTTCGACTCACGCCGGGGTGCGGCCTGCCTCTTAGAATTCGCCTGAACGGAGCGAGAGGCGATGCATACCGTGGCTTCCATCCTGCGCACAGTCTCGATCGCCGCCTTAGCGGCGATTCTTCTGTCCGGCTGCGCCCGTGACAGTGGGAACGCCGAACTCACTGATCTGCAGCAACAGCTGAATGCCCAGCGAACGCAGACTGCCGAGCTACTGAGCCAGCTTGCGGCCTCGAACGCGGCGACCGTCACGGCCACACCCGACGATCGAGCCATGGTGACCGTCGTCGGCGGCACCTGTTATACCGGCAGGACGCTCGTCGACACTCGCGTGGGTGCCTTCTTCCCCGAGGTTGACCCCGACGTGGTTCCGATTGACTTCATGCAGCGCGGTGTCCAGGGGAGCCTCTGCTTTAATCGCAGTAGCGACTGCATCAAGAACGCGCGAGTTGGCGCTCCACTCCCGATCGAGTGTGGCGGCAAACCCTGACGGGCTAATCGTCCGGGTTAGAAGTTCCCCGTCGTCGGTGGTAGGCGCCATTGAAGACGGCATATGCGCCGCAGCGGGAGCAATCGACGTCGTTTCCATAACAGCAGAAAGTCCGCTCGAAATTCCCGCCCTCGCCCATGTAGAGCGGCAGCATCCGGCGCATCCCGCAGGGCTCGCCTTGCTCCCCGGTCGCCTCGAGACTCCGGTCTGAGAGCATCATCTCGAGCGCACCGATATTCGACTTCACCACCTCTGGGTATCGTTCCTTCGACGTGATTACGCGCCGCACGACTTCATCGCGCTCGCGCAGGTCGCCCCAGGCAAGTTCGCTGTGCTCGCCCTTGCTGGGGACATAGAACGTGAACGCGACACCCGTCACCGGCCAGTCCTTCACGGTTTCAACGAACTCCTCGATGCCAGGCGCATTCTGCTTCGTCACGGTCATCTGGAGGATCACCGTTGTCCCGTCGTTCGGGTCGTGCGCGAAGACCGAGGCTTTCACCTTCCCGAACACGCCTGTGCCGCGGATGGTGTCGTTCAGTTGCTCGGGGCCGTCGAGCGATACGGTCACGAGGTGACTCGGGACGGAGGGGATTCCGTATGTGCCGTTTGTCACGATCGACGACCGCTCGAACAGCGGCATCGCCTCGAGGACCAGCGCTTTCCGCACCATCGGCTCGCCGCCCATGAAGAGCATCGAGCGGATGTGGTGCCTGTCGCGGAGGATCCGGAGCTGATGGAGCATCGTCGCGTCGTCCATCTTGTCTTTGGGACGGTTGGGGTTGTCCGCGCGGAAGACGAAGCAGTGCGTGCACGACAGGTTGCACACGTTCGTCACGTTCACGAGCGCGGACGCGAAATCGTGCTCGCCGAATTCGGTCGGTTCTCGCAAGGGGATGGGCGCGATGGTCTGCTTCGCCATTCCGGGTCCCTCCGGGTGCCGCGAGCGGATGCCGAGGACTGTAGCACATCCGGGTACCGGGGCGGAGAAGACGGGCGCAAAACCCGGTCGCATCTGTCGCTGAGCGAGGTGTTGGGTTGGAGATCTCAGGACGCCGGCTGGTTGGCCCAATCGAGGACTTGTACCGGCAGGTTGTTTCACTTCGGCCAAATGCCCCGATCGAGTTCCAGATCGTGCCAC
>DATCGT010000169.1:0-6288 GCA_036508775.1 Tepidiformaceae bacterium
CCTGCGAGTCCGCACGGCGGATCGGCTTCGGGGGCCGGATGGGGCGGTCCTCCGCAACGTAGGAATTGCCTCCTCGCGTTGGGGCTGATTCGATTCGGCGCCACCCGGGCGATTGGGCGCTCGTTAAGGACGTCCTCGCACGAGAGGGAGCGATCGATTTCTGGGCGGTGCGCATGCGGCCGGGCAAACCGCTCGCGTTCGGGGCGTTCAACGGGCCGGGAGGGCACAAAGTGCCGCACCTGGGGCTGCCTGGCAATCCTGTGAGCTCGATGGTCGCATTCGAGCTCTTCGGACGCCCGTCGATCTTCACGATGCTGGGACGAAGCGATTGGCAACGCCACGTCATCAGAGCAATCGCTCGGGACGACATTGTGAACCCGACTCCTCGCCGTTTCTATGCACGTTGTATCGTCAAGACGGGCACGGACGAGCGTTACTACGCTGACCTGACCGGCCCGCAGGGCAGCGGCATCCTCACGAGCATGAGCGCAGCGAACGGCCTGGCGATTATCCCGGAGACCCGATCACTGGCCAGGGCCGGCGATGAGATCGAGGTCATGATGCTCGACTGGGAACATGCGTGAAACAGAAGGGTGTGTCACGGACACCCCGAAGCTCTATACGTACTTGATCTGCGTCATCGAAACACCGCTGCCGTCTTGCCTATGATTGTTTCGGGCATCGGTGAGATACGCGTGAACGGGCGTGCGCTGCATTCATATCTTTGCGCGCGTGTGTTCGATATCGGAGCCAGTGCCGAATCGAGGGGGGCATTTCGGGTGAAGCAGTTCGTGACCCGCGAGACGCTGATTCGGGCGGAACATCTTTCATCGGTGCCCCGGGTGGTTGGGCCCCAGGTCATCTGCGTTCGGGGCCCGTCGCGCTCGGGTAAGACGACAATATGTGCTCGACTGATAGAGGAGCTCAGCCGCTTAGGCATGCGAGTAGCCTACGTGAAGCGGACTCATCATCTCCTGGACCTCCCCGAAAAAAGTTCGGCGCGCATCTGGGCAGCAGGGCCCGCCGCGATGGTCATTCGCGCGACGGACCGGATACAGGTCACTACTGCTCCCGGGACGGGCCAGTTGTCCGAACTGCTCGCGAAACTGCCACCGGAGGTCGATATCGCCATTGTTGAGACACACCAGCCGGAAGGTCATCCGACGATTATCGCCGCCACCCTGCCGCCAGCTGAGAATGAACAGGTCATTGGCTCATGGACGCTCGACCGGTTAGAGGACGTCGTTGACCAGCTGGTACCCGTCATCATGGCACTGAGGGTGCCAGAGATAGCGGGCGATGCGCGGTAAGCAAGTCGAGCGTGACCCAGGATTGGTCCGCGCCTGCGATCGATGGGGATTGAGGTGACCTACACGATCATCATCGGAGAGTGCATCGGCTGCACCAAGCGCTGCCCACCAAGGCTATCAGCGGCGGGCGCGACGAGCTTCATTTCATCGACCCGACGCTCTGCATCGACTGCGGCGCCTGCGGAGTGGTCTGTCCACCCGAAGCCATCCTCGACACGACCGGTGAAGTCTGTCGCTTTCTCAAGAAGCATCAATGGCCGAAGGCAGTCGTTGCCGAGGACGAGTGCACCGGCTCTGGCTGTGAACTCTGCATCAGCATCTGCCCATTCAATGCGCTCAGCCTTGAGCATCCCGAGCGAATTGCCGACTTCTTCGGCGTCAGCATGGTGGACGAGCGAAAGTGCACCGGGTGCCGTCTGTGCGAGGACATTTGCGGCTGGGGTGCCATTCAAATCCTCCCGCTCAGGGGCGAACTGCTGAAAACTCCGAACGAGCTGACAGAGGAAAAGCGCAGCCTCGTGCGCAAGGCCAAAGCGTGTCAAATGGACTGGTAAGGCGAAGGCCAGTCTGGATTATTGCACCGTAATTGTGGCGTTCATGGCAGGGTGATAATCACAACTGATCTTGTACTGTCCCGCCTTGGGAAATTGCCACGTTACGACCTGTCCCGGCTTCATGTTGCCAGAGATGTTTTTCCCACTAACATCGATCGTGTGGATGACTGAGTCGCTATTGAGAAAGTACACGGTGTCGCCTACTTTCACGGTTAGCTTATTCGGCATAAACGTCAAATTCTTCTGATCGATCTGTGGCGCGCCGTCGGGAATCGACGTCTTCGTCGCAGCATCCTGAGGCGACGACGTCTTCACTGAGATGGGCGTCTTCCCGGCCGCAGCAGCAGTGCTGCTTGCATCAGCAGAGCTGCCACCACAACCGGTGAGCAGGACACTTGCACAGGCCAAAGCCGCGCCAGCCAGTGGGAACACATACCGTCGAAATGACATACCCGTCTTCACCCCTTGAAGGTTATTGTGATCCTGAATATCAGGATTGTATCTCATCGATTCTCCCTTATCCATCGAGCAGATAAATCATCCCGTTCGCGTCGGACGAAGCCATCATTCCGGTGCGGAAGCGCGCTCCCGCCCAACGGCCAGGCTGGTCGGCGCCTTCGGTCCGAAGACAGACAGAAGGCGACCAGACGGTGACCTCGGCCGAATCGACTAGCTCCCAGAGCGCCTGTATCGGTTCACCGGTGCGGGGATCAGAAGGGACGACGTGTGCGTTCGTGATCGGGATCCCAACGGATTCGTCGATGTACCACGACGCGTGTGACGCAAAGACCGGCCCGGTCTCGGGTAGACCCCACACCGTAAGGGCCGGGCACTCCAGAGCGCGGCCGACGCGGCGCCGCTCATCGGGGTCGAACATTCCATCGACACTGAGCAGGAAGCCATCGAGCACCTTGCGGGCGTCCTTCGCCGCCTTCTTCGCGTCGCGAGCGATGCGAGCGCCCTCCGCCAGATCGGCGAACGCGTAGCCGACGCGCTCGCGCGCGATCACCTGGACCGTTGCCTCGGCGTCTCCCCCCGGAGGGGGTACGATCAGGGGGGCGCCGAGGTACAACGGCGTGAGCGATGCGAGCAGTCCTTCCCAACGGGAAAGCGACATCAGTGGCATCCATGGGCGACCCGGAGTGGCGTCGAGAAACGTGCTCAGGCCGATCGAAGCGGAGAGCAATGAGCGGTGCGAGTGAACGACCGGCCCGCTCTTGCCTTCGATGACGATCGCACCCTCACGCAGCTCGGTCAGGCTCGGTATATGCTGCCCGGCTACGGCTGCTGACCCGCCGCGCAGCGACGCATCGAGCGCAATACCGCCGTGGGCCGCGACATGAGCAGCGGGATCTTCATTAGCCGACAGCAGGCGAACGTGCAGTCCCGCAGCGAGCGCAGCGAGGAAGAGGACGATGCTATCGAGGGACACGCCCGCTGAAAGGACAGCGATCTGGTCGCCGCCGGCCGCCGCCGCGATCCCAGCGGCCGTACGTTGGACTTCGTCTCGCAATTCCGTCGCCGACAACCGGACGTTCCCGGCCACGATGGCCAGCCCTCCCGGGTTGTCTCGCGCGGCCCGGTCGACGCAGAGCTCGGGGATTGAGAAAGGCGGGACGCCGACGACGCGCGGAATCCCGGGAGGCCAGTACCACGAAGGTGTGATGGCAATTGTCTTCGGCATGTCTGATTACCCTTCTCCTAGAAGAGCCCGCCGGCATGGAGTGATGCCCCAAGCCCGAGGGCGACAATAGAAAGCACGAGCTCGCTTCGGAGCACGATTTCCATCCGCTTGAGCGCCCGCCCAACGCGCGCGCGCTCGACCTGTATCTCCTCGCGCGGCATGTCCGGCCGGGAACGGCGTGCCTGAGCCGGGTGCAGCCAGAAGGCCATGAGGCTGACGAGCGCGACCAGCATCACCCAGACGATTGCCAGTTCCAAAAGCGTCCGCCCGTAGGGGTCGGCAAGACTCATCCGCGGATGACGCGGCCGCCCCGCCAAGTCCGCGTTGTCGAGACGCAGCCAAAGCACGATGCCGGTGATGCCGGTGAGTCCCAACGCCGCGAGTGAGAACCAGCGATAGCGATGGCCGGCTTTCTGGCACACGACAGCCACCTGTGAGGGCGGCATTGTCCGCTGCGCATAGCGAAGCACCCACTCCATGGTGATGGGACCACCTGCGTAGAATGCCCAGCCCAGGACATGGAGCCATGCCACGACGGAATCCATCGTTCCTCCCCGCGAAGTCTGCTGGCTCGTTAAAGCAGGCCATTGAACCGGAGGGAAGCGCCAAATAGGGCGATCACGACGGCGATGAGGATGTCAGCCTTAGTCAACCGGCCCACCCACTTAGCGGCCTCCATCTTGACCTGCATGCTCGCCTGGACGCCCGCCGTTGTCGTCCCCGCCTTGAGCTTGCCGGCGAGTCGCGGCCGCAGGTAGAAGGTCATGATGAGGCCGTTCGCGACGAGCACGCACCAGAGGGCAAACATCGCCCAGATGGTCCGGCCGTAGTCGTGTCCGAGCGACATGTCGGAGCCGAGAATCGGCCAGCTGGTCAACGAAATGTGACCCAGTTTGTCGAGGCGGAGGATCCCCGTAACGATGATCAGCCCGAGCGAGCCCCACACCAGCCAGAGGAACCGGTCCGCCGTCTTCTGGCCCATGATCTGGGACTGGGCCGGCGGAATGGAGTTCTGCGCCGGGCCCACAACGTATTCCATGGCAATCGCTCCGCCGATGTAGGTTGCTATGCCCAGGTCATGGATGATCCCGTAGACAACCTGGAGCACGGTGGTGAAAACGTCAGGGTTGCCCCACATTACCGATCCCTCCTCACGTACGGGTCCGCCGCCCCCGGGTGCCAGTCGCCGAAGTGCGAGAGGAGCTGAGCGGGCGCGAGGTACGGCTCGCCGTTGGAGGCGACATGGAACTGGCGGTAGAAATCGAGGTCGACGTGATGGGCCTGGCAGGAGAACTTCGCGCGCACGGGGTTGATGTAGGCGGGCGCGCAACCGTACTTCTCGACGATGTACTTCACCGTGTCGATGGCCGCCTGCACGACCCAGTCGGGGATATGCGAGCGCGGGTGCTCAAGCACGTGCTCAAGTGTCTTCTCGTTGAACGGGCCTCCGGCGCGCTCGTTCCAGTTCTGATCCCTGGAGAGCTGAGCCCCGCGTTCATAGCGCAGGTTCACCACGTGGTTCACGAGTGCCTCCGCATTCGGGAACCACGGCGAGGGGGTCACGTGCGCTTCGAGAATGCCCCGAAGGCCCTGGCAAGTTGCCGTCCGTGACGGGTTCTTTGCGGGCACGCGCTCGAGATGGGAGAAACCGAGGCCCTTTGCAACCTCAGGGTAGGCGCCGAGTACAAGGTCGTCCGAGTATCCACCCATGACCCAGCCGCCGAGGCCGACGCCCTCGCACGCCAAGCGCAGGTTTTCGACCACGCACGCGACCTGCGTGGAGTGCAGCATCAGTGCAAGTTCGTCGAACGTCGGGATCGGGAAACCGACCTCGAGGAACCCTGGACGAATCCACTGGTCGCAGCCGGCCGGCTTGTCGGTCTCAGGGTCCTGGAGGTAAAACCCCGAGAACTGGTACGACGAGAGGAGCAGGTTGACCCACTCGAGGCCGACATCGCCGACCGGCAGGAACCATGTGCTGCCCGGACGGTTCACGTTGTACTGGGGGGCGCCCATCGTGTTGACGTTGTGTGTGCCCGGAGGGGCCGTAAACCAACCGACATCAGGCCGGCTGTCACTGATCTTCGTACGCCCACTGCGATACCAGTAGAGGACTTTCCAGTAGTCCTCGGGACCGCGAATCTCGACTGGCGCCATCCGTTCTGTGCCTGGCCGGTAGAGATGGACTCCCTGATCGTTGATGATGAAGAGGTCGACGCTGAAGTCGTTACTCGAGCCAGGAACGGTCCTCCCTGCCCAGTGGATGAGGCTCGAAAGATCCCCCTGGACCGGGATATCGGCCGCGACAATGCCGTTCGGACCCAGCGCAGCCCAGGCGAGGAGCGCCTCCTCGACCTCCGTGAGAGGCACCGGTTCATGTGCGGAGGCGTAGGCCAGAGGCCCTTCGCGCTGCCGGATCTCCTGTTTGCTCGACCAGGCCTGCATCTCCTCCTCACCGGTCTCACTGCGATAGCCCAGGCCGAAACGCCGGGTGCGAATCGTGGACAACAGCGAGAAGAGGGACGGCCCGCTCTCGAAAACACGAGCGATCTGCTCGTGCTCGGTGGGCGACAGGTTGATCGGGGTCGGCGAAACGCCACCTGGTGCGGTCATACCTTTGCCACCTCCACGAAAACGGCACGGTCAGCGGGAACGGGCTGCCAGCCGAACGGCAGATACCTGAGATGGCCGTAGCGGCTGACCAGGTGGAGCCACTTGACCATGCCCGGTTCGACTTCGT
>DATCGT010000170.1:0-8298 GCA_036508775.1 Tepidiformaceae bacterium
CTGGTGCTGGTCGGCTTTGGCGCGTCCCAGCCGCTGATCGCGGGGGTCGGTTTCGTGCTCATCCTGATGGGTGCGGTAGGCCAGTACTGGAGTAAGCACCTCTTCGACCGCGTCACCTTCACTCACACCCCGTCACAGCGGCGTGCCTTCATCGACGAGCCGATTGGGCTCGAGCTCGAGATATCGAACCAGAAGATCCTCCCGCTGCCCTGGTACGAGTGGCACCTGGCGCTTGCGGAGGAGTGGTCGGTTGAGGGCGAAAAGCTTGCCGAAGCCTCTGCCCCGGGGACGAACTACCTGGTGAGGCGGGGTGCCCTGGGCTGGTATCAGAAGAACGCCTGGCAGGTCACGCTGAAGGTGCCCGTACGTGGATACCACCAGATCGGGCCGGCGCACGTGCGGTCGGCGGATCTGCTGGGGATGTTCCCCCGGCGCAGAGATTTCGACGCGCCGGCGCACGTGACGGTGTTCCCGCGAGTCTTCACGATGGAGGACCTCGGCTTTCCGGCGGACAGGCCGTTTGGCGAACAGAAGGGCCGCAATCGCATCTACGAGGATCCCCTGCGGGTGGCCGGAATCCGGGAGTACCTGCCCGGTGACCCGCTGAAGCGCATCGACTGGAAGGCGACGGCGCGTTCGGGGGAACTCCAGGCACGGGTCTATGAGTCGTCGGCGACCCAGCAGCTCTACCTGATGGTGAACATCGACACGCTGGAGCACGCCTGGGAGGGTTATCTCAAAGACGATCTTGAGCGAACGATCTCGACGGCGGCCTCGGTGGCGGTCTGGGGGGCCGGCGCGAGGTTCGCGGTGGGGCTCCTCGCGAACGGTTCATTCCCGGCCGCCGATCGCCCGATACGGATTGCGCCTTCCCGGTCACCGTCCCAGCTGACGCACCTCCTGGAGGCGCTGGCGGTCATCCAACCACTTACGCTGGGCGACCTGAGCCATGCCATCCAGCGCGAGAGCGGCAGGATGCCGCTGGGCTCGACGATCGTGGTAATTGCGTCGCTGATCCCGGATGGGCTGGCGGCGGCGATCCTGCGGCTGGCGGACGAGGGACACCGGGTGTTCGTGATCGCGACCTCCGACCGCGTGGACGCCGCGCTTGTACCGGGCATCCCCGTTCAGTCGGTCGGGCAGGCGTTCTCGCGGCTGGGGGTGACGCTGTGATAGCGAAGGCCGCGATCATCGCGACGGTTATCGCCGAGTCCCTCGCCGTCTACACGGCGGCCGAATGGATTGCGGCGGCATATGGCGGGGGAGATACCCATGCGGTAGCCGGTGTGTCATTCGTCGTCGTCGGGGTTTGTGGGTTCCTGTTGCCGCTGCTGCTGCAGGAGTGGGACGTTTCGGCCGCCAAGAGCTACCTGGTCACCGGCGTCGTCGCCTATCTCGTCATTTTCGGGGCGCTGCATGCGCAGTACGGCGGGAACCTGGCGGTCTGGGACTTCAGCTGGGCGACGAATTTCATCGCGAACGCGAATGCAACGTCGCAGGCTGGCGGTCATGCGGTGATTGGGGCGGCGCTGCTGGTCGCGGTCTGGGTGCGGGCCGGTATGCGAGCGGCGAACGGCGTCGAACTGGAGTTCATACCGCGCGCGCTCGGATTGCCCTTCGCTGTGGTCACGATGGTCGCGCTGCTGGGGGCGGCGACGGGCCGTTCCGGAGAGATCGCCCGCGCGACGGCCGCATCTGATGTGGCGATCGTTCTTGCGCTGGCGGGATCGCAGCTCGCGCTGAGCGGGGCGACGTTCGGAGACCTGCGGGCCGGAGGCGTGACCGCAACCCTCCTCGGCGGCACCGTCGCGGTCACAGCGGTGTGCGTAATCGTGTTCGGCGCGCTCTTCACGGTGCTCGCTTCGCCCATTGCCACGGTTTTGGGAGCGGTCGTGGGCGGCATCCTCAGCGCGATCCTGCTGCCGTTCGCGTGGCTGTTGAAGCACTTGTTCATGTTGATCTTTGGTGGGAGAGACCCTCTCGGCGGGGTCCAACCGGACGTCCAGCAAGCCGTGCAGGACGCCAAAGACAACAACACGACCCACTCGACTTCACTTGCGTTGAAGCTGCTGATGTACGGGCTTCGAATCATGGCCCTGGTGATTGCGGGTGGGCTGGTCGTGGCGGCGACCGTGATCTACACGAAGTTCCGGAAGCGGCGGGAGGAACTCCGCGCAGAGATGGTGGCTCGCGGATCGGCAGGGGGACTGGGCGAGGACCTGCGGTCGTTGCTCGGAGCGATGTTCCACCGCGGGGGGGCGCGGTACCTGCCGCCGACTCCATCGCCGACGGTCGAGCTCTACCGTGAGGTTCTGCGTCGTGGCGAGGAGGCAGGCCGGCCGCGCAACCCGGCGGAGACTCCCGATGAATACGCGCCGGCACTCGCGGCGACACTGCAAACGGACGTCACCGAAGAGATTACCCGGGCGTTCAAGGAAGCCAGGTACGCGGGGCGAGAACCTGACGCCGCAAGGATCTCGGAACTCCAGCGCCGCTGGAAGCTCGTCCGCTAACGGGTCGCGGCGTTGACAAGGCGGGCCCATCCCGGTCCGGTCTCAGCCACGTGCGGAACTGCGGTTGAGGTATCAGGCTGCGTGGCGAAGAGGATGTCCTCGGATAATCCCAGAGCGGCGAGGGCCCGGGCGTGCTTCGATGTGGCGATCTTGCGGAGGTCACCTGAGATTTCGCGGGCCAGGAGGGCGGCGTCGCCGAGGGCGGGGGGCGCCTCCGAGTGGCTCAGCAGTTGGACGATTGCGCCCGCTGCGACGAAGTCCTCGATGCTGAAGCCTGCGCCGCCGCCGTTGCCGGCGCAGACAACCACGACGCGCCGATAGTCTCCCGCGAAGCGCGCAACAGCAGTGGCGTTGCTGAGGGCACCAGTAAGCACCATTCCGCGCATTCCAAGTGCACATAACGCGGAAGTGCCGTTGGTAGTGAAGAGCACTGCGCGCTTGCCGGAGACGGGGAGGCTATCGGCCTCGACCGGGGAGTTGCCGTGGTCGAAGCCTTCGGGCGGGAGGCCACCGACTTCACCGAAGAGGATGCGAGCCTCGTCGCGCGCACGGTCGCGGGCGAGCTGGATGTCGTTGCAGACGATAAGGTCGGCCAGGCCGCGCTCGAAGAGGGTTGCGATCGTCGTAGTCGCGCGCAGGACATCGACGACGATGTAGCAGTCGGCTTCGAGCGCGAGTGCCTCGGCAGGAAGGATGGCAACGTCGACGGACTTCATATCCGTAGGATGCGCGTTCGGAGGATCTCGAGCACGCGGATGGTATGATCCGGGCCGATGGACGCGCGACCGGTGGGGATGTTCGACTCCGGTGTCGGCGGTCTGAGCGTCCTGTCCCACTTCCAGCGCATGGCCCCGTCTGAGCGGGTCATCTACTTCGCGGATACGAGCTACTTTCCCTACGGGCCGCGCCCGGCTGCGGAGGTGCGGAAGCGCGCTTTTTCGATTGTTGGGCGCCTGGTTCGGAGCGACGTGAAGATGGTGGTCGTGGCCTGCAACACGGCTTCGGCCGCGGCGATTGCCGACCTGCGAGAGGCGTTTGCGATTCCCTTCGTGGGGATGGTGCCCGGGGTGAAGCCGGGCGCGCTGGCTTCGCGTTCGGGGCGGGTTGTCATCCTGGCGACGCCGGGAACGTTCGATGGCGCGCTGTTTTCGCGGGTGGTCGAGGAGTTCGGGAACGGGGTTCAGATCGTTACCGTGCCGGGCTCGGGGCTGGCGGAGCTGGTGGAAGCGGGGCACGTCGATTGCGAATGTGCACGAAAGGCCGTGCGGGAAGTCCTCGCCGCGGAGGTCGCCGGCGGCGCCGACACGGTCGTGCTGGGCTGCACGCATTACCATTTTCTCGGGGCGACAATCTCGGCGGAGTTCCCGGGAGTGACGCTTGTCGACACCAGTGAGCCGGTTGCCCGGCGGGCAGTGCAGGTCCTGCGAGACATGGACCTGGGCGCACCCGTTGGTGTGGTGGGGCACCTGGACGTGATTGTGTCTGGTGACCGGGATGCCTTTCGCTCGACGGCGGAACGTCTCGGGGTGAAGCTGACTGAAAAGGAGCTGGCATGAATTTCTTCGAGCGCCTTGCGGCGCGGAGCCGGGACGTGGGGTCATTGGTGTGCGTGGGTCTCGACCCGGACTTCAAGCGCCACCGGGTCGAGGACGTGGCGGCGTACAACCGGGCGATTGTTGAAGCGACGGCGCCGTACGTGGCCTGCTATAAGCCCAATATCGCCTTCTACGAGCAGTGGGGCCTCCCGGGCCTGCGAGCGCTGGAGGAAACGCTTGCGGCCATCCCGAAGGCCATCCCGGTGATTCTTGACGCAAAGCGCGGCGATGTGGGCAACACCGCAGAGGCCTACGCGAGGGCGATCTTTGGGTCATGGGGAGTCGATGCAGCGACGGTCAACGGCTACCAGGGGCTCGACTCAGTCGCGCCATTCCTGGCCTATGCGGACAAGGGCGTCTACGTGTTGTGCCGGACGTCGAACCCAAGCTCGGCGGAGTTCCAGGAGCAGCGTCTCACCAATGGACGTCTGCTCTTCGAGGAGATGGCGCTCACCGCGACGAGCTGGGCGGCGAATGTCGGGCTCGTAGTCGGGGCCACAGCACCGGCGGAACTACGACGCGTGCGAGAGCTCGTGCCGAATGTCTCATTGCTTGTGCCGGGAGTGGGCGCGCAGGGTGGCAAGCCGGAGGAAGTCATCGCGGCCGCCGGGGGTATGCCCGGGAGCCTCGTTGTCAGTGCTTCGCGTTCGGTGATGTACGCGGCTGAGGGGCCGGGCTTCGCAGAGGCCGCAGGTGAAGCTGCCCGGACCTTGCGGGACGATCTGGCGGCAGCGGCTGCCGTATCGCGGTGAGCCTTGAAGTTGGGGTGGGCGAGGTCTACCGCATGCGGCGGCAACACCCGTGTGGTGGCTGGGAGTGGCGTGTCTATCGAGTGGGCGCCGATATTGGGATCGAGTGTCTGACGTGCAGCCGGCGCGTAATGGTGGAACGGCATCGATTTGAAGCCCGTGTCAAAGCACTCAGCTCACCTGACCCGCGATAGGCAGGCCGGGACGCCGCTGCTCAAACAGCGTCCGTTCCGGATGCTCACGCTCAGCCGCTTCAACTCGCGGGTTGCCCAGAACGCACTGAACTTCGGGTTGCTGTTGATTGTGGTGGACCAGACGGGGCGGGCCGTCTTCAGCAGCCTGCTTGTCCTGGCGCTCGTCCTCCCGTCGACTTTCGTTGGCCTGGTTGCCGGGGCGGCAGCCGACATCCTGCCGCGGCGGCTGTTGATCGTCGCGGGGAACGGGGCGCGGGCGCTCGTCTGCCTGGGCTTCGTCCTCAGCGCGGGGAACACCACCGACTGCTACCTGGCAGCTGTCGGACTGGCCGCCGCGTCACAGTTCGCGGTGGCCGCCGAAGGATCGATGACGCCGCTTCTCGTCAGCCGGACGGAGTTGCCCCGTGCGAACGCGATCATCCAGGGAACGGCCGGTGGGGCGCAGCTGCTGGGGATGGGGATCCTGACACCGGTGGTCCTCAGGCTTTTTCACAGCCCGGAGATCCTGTTCGGGATCGCGGGTGCGCTATTTGCTGCGGCGGCGGTGCAGGCGTCGCTGATCGGCGAGGTGCGAAGCCCGGGACAGCGCGAAATCGGCGGGGATCCAGAAGGCGCGTGGTGGGCCGTGGGCTGGCGCCAAATGCGAGGCGACCCGGTGGTCATGCATGCCGCGATGGAACTGACGCTGATTTCGACCGCGCTGATCATCATGGGAGGGCTCATCCCGAAGTACATCAGCGACACGCTCAGTCTTCGGATCGATGTCGGCGTCGTGGTGCTCTTGCCGGCGGCCGTGGGTGTGATCGGGGGGCTGCGGGTAGCAAGCTTCCTCGCTCACCGGATTCCTCATGCGCTGCTGAGCACGGGCGGGTTCGTGTCGTTCGTGGTGTTGCTGATGATGCTGGCATTTGTAAACACGGAATCCGGGTTCCTGAGCGGATACGGGATGTTCGGCTGGCTGGGCGACATCAGCATCGGGAGCTTCAACGGGGGAGGGGTACTCGCCATGATGCTCATGTTCCCGCTTGGGTTCTCCTTCGCGCTCGTCGCGGTCGCGGGACAGACGCTGCTCAACGACCGCGTTCCGCTCTACCTGCAGGGGCGGGTGGTTGCGACCCAGGGTGCCATGGCGGCGATCGCGGCATCGGTCCCGGTCGTCGTCGCGGGGGCGATGAGCGACGTGGTCGGGGTGACACCTGTGATCGCTCTGGTGGCCGGTGGGATTGGGATGGCGGCCGCTCTCAATCTGCGCCAACCCCGGGAGCCCGAGCCGGTGGCGGGAGGACTGGCTCGCTGATCTTCGTTGACTCGCTGATCCGCGCGCTCCTATCATCGAGACAGAGCGGTGCGGCGCGCCGGGAGGTGGTGCTTACGTGAAAGAGTTAAGCATCGAAAGCATTCGCCTCAGCCTCGTCAACTACCAGCGAGTCGTCATTCTTCGTGAGAAGGATTCGGATCGCTATCTCGTCATCTGGATTGGGCCCAATGAGGCGGAAGCAATTGCCGTCCGCCTGCAGGATGTCAGCGTGCCGCGTCCGATGACTCACGACCTCCTCCGGAACACGATCGAGCAGCTCGGCGGGCGCGTGTCGTACATCCTGGTGAGCGACCTGGCGAACGACACGTTCTTCGCGCGGATCGTCCTGGATGTGAACGGCGCGACGATGGAAATCGACTCCCGTCCGTCAGACGCGATCGCGCTGGCGGTGAGGGTGGAGGCGCCCATCTTCGCGGAGGAGTCGGTGCTGGATCGCGCCGGAGTACTGCTGAACGAGGAAGGACAGCCGCAGCTGCCCGGGGGAGACGAACGGACTTCCAGACCCGTGGATTCGGCCGAGCTTGAGCGTCTTGGGGCGTTCAAGGACTTCATCGAAGGGCTCGACCTGGACGACTTCGATAACCGCACGAAATAGCGCATTTTTCGTGGTGAGAGGGGCTCCGTAGACTCCGTGCGGCGGTTGCGCATTACTTCACAATTCCGCCATAATGCCGGGGGTCTGGAGTTCGGGCGTGCGAGGGACGCGCGTGGGTAGCTGGGTAGCACCAACTGCCTATCTCCTAGGTGCGGGCTGGTTTTTTGCGACCTGCCTCATCCTCGGTGTCGTCCTTGGCCGTTGGGCCGATTCGGCGACCGGTCTCGAGCCCGTATTCACCCTCGCAGGAATCGTTCTCGGCCTGGCGGTAGCGCTTGTTGGCGGAGTACGAATGCTCCTGCCATTCATGCGCCGGTACAACAACGAGCCGACGGAGAAGCACTGAGTTGAAGCGCGTTTACATCGCCCTCGGGGTCGTGGCCGTCGTTGTGTGGCTGGCGATCGGCTTTCTCGTCGCGAAGGGGCCGCAGCCGGAGATTATCGTCCCGGCCGAGTCGCTCTGGAAGCTTGGTCCTCTGCACGTCACCAACACGCTGCTGACAGCGTGGGTTGTGATGGTTCTCCTCGTCGTCGTTTCTCTCGTCGCGACCAGGTCGATGAAGCTGATGCCATCCGGTGTCCAGAACTTCGTTGAAGCTGTCGTCGACTTCCTGATGGGTCAGATTGAAGATATCGCCGGCCACGAGAACGGCCGCCGATTCTTCATGGTTGTGTCGACGTTCTTCCTGTTCATCATCGCCAGCAACTGGTTCGGGCTGCTGCCATTCTTCAACTCGATCGGGAAGACCGCTGATGTCGGGCACGAGATCTTCGCGGTCATCCAGGAGCACCAGGCCAGCGGCGAGCTGTTCGCCAAGACCAAGAAGTATGGCGGCTGGAAGATGCAAGACAGCGGCGGCATCGTGTTAGTGAAGCCGGGTGGCTCGGCCGTTGATTTCACGGTCCAGGCAAACGCCACCGCCGCAGATACGCTGGATCGGTACATCGTTTTCCTCGCCAGCAATTTCGCCGGGTTCAAGGCTTCGGACGACGAAATCGCGGCGCCAACCCCAGAGATTGTGAAAGCGGCAGCTGCGACCCTGACCGGCAGCGCATCACCGCAGTTGCTGATCGCCGAGTCGAAGGATGCCGAGGGCGTGCCAAGCCCCGCGCTTGGGAAGACCGTTTCGGGCTTCGATTTCTCGAACAGCCAGAAGATGGCGCTGATCGTCCCGTTCTTCCGCGGTGTCTTTAGCGACGTGAACAACACGCTGGCGCTGGGCATCTGCTCGTTCGTTGTCGTGGAGTTCTGGGGCTTCCAGGCTCTTGGCGCCGGATACCTGAAGAAGTTCTTCAATCTCAACGGCATCATGTCGTTCGTTGGGATCCTGGAA
>DATCGT010000171.1:0-2783 GCA_036508775.1 Tepidiformaceae bacterium
GGAACTCCGCCGCACTGCCCGGATCGTCTCCGCGAAGATCTCCGACCCGCCGTCGGCCAGCTCGTCGCGGTTCACGCTCGTGATCACGACGTGCCCCAGCCGCATCGCCGCGACCGCTTCCGCTACTCGCTCCGGCTCGCCCCGGTCGACGATGCCCGGCCTGCCCGTCTTCACGGCGCAGAAGCCGCACGACCGCGTGCACGTATCGCCGAGGATCATGAAGGTCGCCGTGCCGCGCCCCCAGCACTCACCGATGTTGGGACAGCGCGCCTCTTCGCAGACCGTATGGAGCGACTGCCCGCGCATCAGGGCGTTGAGCCGCTCGAAGTTCGGGCTCGCCGGGAAGCGGACTTTCAGCCATTCGGGCCGCTCCGGATGCTGAAGAGGCATGCATCCACCTTACAACCCCTTGCAAGCCGTGAACCCTTATTAACGTCCCGCCAGCCGCTAACGGCCCGCGTCTGCTAGCATCAATATGAGCCTGTCTCTCAGAGTCGGCCTCCCCCCACTCAAACTGCAATGCTATACGCCGAAAACGTCACCCGGTCGTTTGGTCCCGTCGATGTGCTCGAAGATCTCAACTTCGTCATCGGTGATGGAGAGCACGTGGGTCTCGTCGGCCCCAATGGCGGCGGAAAATCCACGATTCTCCGTCTCCTCGCCGGCGATCAACAGCCCGACCATGGCGCGATCGGCTGGCGCCGGGGCGCCCTCGGTTTCCTCCGCCAGGAGGCCGGCCTCGAAGACTCGAACACCCTCCTCGACGAACTCTGGACCTCCTTCCCCGATGCCCACGCGATTGAGCGCCAGCTCATCGATATCGCCAATCGCATCGAGCGCGGCGAAGGCGACCTCGACGCGCTGATCGACGAACAGGCGCGCCTCTTCGATGCCTTCGACTCGATGGATGGCTACCGCATCGAATCCCGCATCGGCCGCGTCCTCGACGGGCTTGGCTTCGAACTCCCCGGCGACCGCGACAAGCTCTGCGGCGACTTCAGCGGTGGCTGGCAGATCCGCATCGCCCTCGCGAAAGTCCTCGTCCGCCGCCCGGAAAACGCTCTCCTCGACGAACCCACGAACCACCTCGATGCGAACACGCGCGAATGGCTGGCCGAGGAACTCGTCGAATATCCCGGCACCCTTCTCATCGTCACCCACGATGGTTCCTTCCTGGACCGCGTCGCGACCCGCATCCTCGACCTCCGCGATGGCAAGGTCGACAGCTACTACGGCAACTTCTCGAGCTATCAGAAGCAGAAGGCCGACCGCCTCGTCGAACAGGACCGCGCCGCCTCACGCCAGGAACGCGAGATCGCCCGCCAGGAACGCTTCATCTCCCGCTTCGGTGCCAAGGCGACCAAGGCATCCGCCGTCCAGAGCCGCGAGAAGGCCCTGGCGAAGGTCGACCGCCTCGAACACTCCAAGAAGGAAGCGGTCGTCCACTTCGAACTCACCGCTCACGGCCGAACCGAGCGCGACGTGCTCATGCTTCGCGACATCGGCCATGCCTACGAAGACAACGTCGTCCTGGTCGATGTGAACCTCCATCTCGAACGCAAGCAGAAGGCCGTCCTGGTTGGCCCCAACGGCAGCGGCAAGAGCACGCTCCTCCGCATCGCCGCCGGGCTGATCGCCCCGAGCGAAGGCTCGGTCGAATGGGCCGAACGCGCCCGCCCCGGCTACTACGACCAGCACCAGGACGAAGCTCTCGACCCCGGGCGCACCGTCCTCGAAGAGGTGCGCTCAGTCGCGACCAACGAGCCCGACCAGAAGCTCAGGACCGTTCTCGGCCAGTTCCTCTTCCGCGGCGATTCGGTCTTCAAGCCGATCAGCGTGCTTTCCGGTGGCGAACGCAGCCGCGTCGCCCTGGCCAAGTTCCTCATCCAGCCGACAAACGTCCTGCTCCTCGACGAACCGACGAACCACCTCGACGCGACGACCCGCCGCAAGCTCATCGAAGCCCTCAAGGCCTACGACGGCACGATCCTCTGCGCGAGCCACGACCCGGGCATCGTCGACGGGGTAGCCACCCACGTTTACGAAGTCGCCGACGGCGCCTGCACGGAGATCCTCTCGAAGCGGAAGCTCCCGGAAGACGATGAAGAGGAGACGGCCGCCCCCGAACGGGAACGCGCCGGCTCCCGCCGCTAGCGCAGGCCAGCCTCTCCCCGACGGATGTGCACCGGCAGCATCCCTAAGCCCGAATCCACCGGAGGTCTGGCTGGGTGCGGTCCCCTGAGGGGTGGCACCGTCGTTCTTTCGTCTGAGCGAGCGGTCGTGACGAGGAGTGAGTGCCAAATTCGCCATTCTGGCGGGCGGTGACGGCCTGGATGGGCGGATCGAGGGCATGCTGCAGGCAGGTGCAAGGGCAATGCGGGGTCAGGCCGGAGGCGGGATCGCCCGCAGCGTCGCCAGGGCCGCAGTGAAGTTAACGGCCCATGGCCAGCGGGCGGGCAGGTGGAGAGTGACGCGGCGGGCCGATCGGGCCATCGCCCACCTCCGTCATCTACGAGCAGTCTGTGCTCGTCGAGGTGTTGCGTTCACCGATTGAGACCGCCCTGAATCGTGCTTTCGGCCTTACGGGGGCGCTTCGTGCGCTCAGCCGGGTCGCCGCACACGGCCCGTGGGTGGGCCACAGGATCGCTGACTCTATCCCGCGTCTGCGGCGTCGTGGCTCATGACCAGGAATCAGTCCCGCAGGGGGCGAAACTGCTCGCGAACGACGGCGTAGCATTCGCACGCTGCCCTTTCCAGCCCGAGGCGATCTGTAATCGTCACCA
>DATCGT010000172.1:0-2441 GCA_036508775.1 Tepidiformaceae bacterium
AGTCGATCGAGAGCTTCATCGGGTTGGTCGGGTCAATCAGAACACCGACGCGGGCGCCAGGCACGACTGTCGCGATGTACAGCCGTGGAACCAGGGCCTTGGTCTCAACCCGATACGGTGCGCCGCCCCCAACCGGCGTGACCTGCAGGACGAACCTGTAGTCCGGCGCATAGGCCCCGACGCCCCTCATCGTGACGGTCACGCCCGTGTCGGCGATGCTCTCGATGATCGCGTCGCTGGGCACGCCATTCTTGATGGGACCCGTCGTGCCGCTCAGTTTGCGTATGAGCCGCGGGCCCCAGAGGAACGGGGCGGTGATCGAGAAGGCGACTATCACGACGACGAAGATCACGATGCCGATGATGAGCCAGGGCACCATGTCCCCGGGAATGCCGTTGTTGTTGCTGCCCGGAGGCGGAAAGGCCATCTAACAGTTCCTACGCGCCACATCTGCCCAGGCAAGACAATCGCCGCCGTGGCCGCGAGCAATTGGAAACAGCGATTCCCCCGAACGTTTCGGGACGGGCACTAGCCTACCGCATCAAACCCGGACATCGTGGCCGGCGGCTCGGACAGCGCGACCGAAGGAGCCGCGGCAGGGCTCTAGCTCGCCGATACCCAGAGTCGGATGGTCTTGTCGGCGCTCGCCGAGGCCAGAACCTTCGCATCGGGGCTGAAGGCAATTCCCAGCACGGCCATGTTGTGCTCCGTGATCGTCTGCACACACCGACCGGAGGCCGTGTCCCAGAGCCGGATGCTCTTGTCGGCACTGGCCGAGGCTAGAAGCTTCCGAGAGGAGCTCAGGGCGATCGCGTCCACTGGAGCCGTGTGCCCCTCGAGCTTCCGACCCAGCCTCCACCCAACCGTATCCCAGAGCCGGACGGCTCGGTCCTGACCTGCGGATGCTAGAAGCTTCCCGTCGGGGCTGAAGGCGACACCGTTCACCCAGTTGGCGTGACGCTCGAGGGTTCGCACGTTTCGACCTGAGGCCGGATCCCAGAGCTTGACGCCGCGGTCCTGACTTGCCGAAGCGAGGAGTCTTCCATCGGGACTGAAGGCGATGCCGTTCACATCGTCGCTATGCCCCTCAAGAACTCGCAGGCAGCGGGCGGAGTCCGGGTCCCAGAGCCGCACGGTCTTGTCCGCGCTTGCGGTGGCCAGAAGGGCGCCACTGGGGTGGAAGGCGACTCCCAGCACCCAACCGGTATGGCCCTCGAGCACCCCGGTGCATTGACCGGAAGCCGAGTCCCAGAGCCGGACGCTCTGGTCCCAGCCGGCGGAGGCCAGGACCTTCCCATCAGGGCCGAAGGCGACGGCCAGGACCGTGTCTGTGTGGCCCTCGAGAGTCCTCAGGCAGCGACCAGACGAAGGTCCCCAGAGCCTGACAGTCCTGTCCGCGCTCGCCGAGGCCAGGAGTCTCCCGTCGGGGCTGAAGGCGACGCCATGAACCCAGTGACCGTGCCCTTCGAGCGTCCTCATGCACGTCCACTTGGTATGCGCCCCCAACATGCTCCACATGGGTTGTTCTCCGTCCGAATTCGGCTCACGAGCCAGACCGACACCGCCACTGAGAGGCAAGCGGCCGACGCCATTCTAGTCATACCTGTGTGGTACTACTCAATGATCCTTTCGTCACCAGGCGGTGACGAATGGCACCGCAGCCTCGTGAGGTTTCCAGTGTTCGGAGCGCGCCCGACATGGCCGCCTCTGGGCGCGGGCATGAGGGTTCCCGTCGAAGCCGGGACACCACAGCCCTGCAGGGCGGACGCTATGGACATTGGCACGACGCCCTGTCGACTGGTCGTTCGCCGTGCTGCGCTTCAGGACATCGTTCCTGAAAGGGACCCAGCCTGGCGAAGGCGGCGAGTCCGGCCTGCTACTTCTTTGCCTTCCAGTGGGCGGCCGCTTCGCGCTCCATGGCGGCCAGACGAGTGTAGTAATCCGGGTACTCTGTCAGATGGGCGAGAGCTATCTTTCCGGTGATGACCGAATCGTCCCCGCTGACGTCGGTCTTCGGGCTTCGGCGACCGTGTTCGAGCTCCACGTCCAGTCCCATCCGGAACTGATCGAGGTCGTACTTCAGCGTTTCGAAGTCCATTCCAAGTTCCATCGTGACGACGAGCGCCTCAGCGCGCGTGAATGCTTTCTTGACGGTCATTTCGGCAGTTCCCACCGCTATCTCCTTCGCTTGATGCTTCGGCCAGGTCGTATTGATCCCCGTTAAGCCCGTCGATTACTGCGCCGCCACTACGCCGCCGATGGACTCGGTGATGACCGCTGCGGCATCCCGAATGTTCGCGAGCAACTCGGGCAGCCGACTCGGCTGAATCCTGTTGCCGGACGCCCGGACTTCGAGCGCGGCCACGACCGTTGAGCGGTGGTCGTACACAGGCACCGCGACAGCATTGACCGTGGGCTCGTTCTCGCCGAAGGCCGTGGCG
>DATCGT010000173.1:0-3599 GCA_036508775.1 Tepidiformaceae bacterium
CGCTCAGCAGACCTTCATCCCGCCCTGACGGGAACGAAATCGCTCCATACCGCGGCTTCACGCCGATAGAATCCTTTGGTCGGGGTTCGACCTCTATTGCCGCGAACACGCCCTCCGCTAGGAACACGTCGGCGCCCCCGAAGTGCAGCTTCGGGCAATCGTCGCGGGTAATTACGACGTCCAGCTGCCCAGTTTTAGTGCCTCGGCTGTCCCAGATTTCGCCTCCTACGTTGGCAACGGTTGAGGCGGGCCGGTAGCACCTTCGAGAGGAACTCTCGACACAACGTCTCTCGGTTCGCGCCGAGATTGGCCGAGGCACCCTGTCCCTTAGACCGTTTGTATTAACTGAGCAGGTGTGAGGCTGAGTTCTCGAAATATTGGTACAGGATCGGGCGGCGTTCCGGCTCGCTTTCCGACATTCGGCAACCCCCGCTCCCTGATGACCATGCCCGGGGCCACCCCGGATTGTGGCGCTCGCGCTAACGGATTTGCTAACGAACCTGAGCTAACGGGCTGGACGCGGCAGCATGAACGCCATTTGTCGAGAGGTTCGCCGGATTCAGAAAGCCCTTAAATGACACCTGTCGTCACGAGCCCGCATGACTCCCGCGAGTTTTGGGAGCAAGAGGTCCCGCGTTCAAATCGCGGCACCCCGACCAGCCTCACGAATAGAACACGCTCTCCCAGAGCTTCCGTTCGTCCCTCGCCGGGTCGTCCGCCATCCGGCTTTCGTTGTTGATCACCATCGTCTTTCGCTCGGCCGCCGAATACGGCTCCCACCGCGGGAGGCCCGCGCCGCCGGGCACGCCAGTTCGCGCGAACGCGGCCCAGGTCGCGCTGACCTTCGCCGCAAGCGATTCTGCCTCGGGGGTAGCGCGCGTCATGGTCCGCCATGACCCTCCGGAAACGTTGTCGAAGACGAAGGGTATCTCGAGGGCGTGCGGGGTCCGCATCTTGCCAAACCGGGCCGGCGACTCCCACTCGAAGCGATAGTGGTACACCGGCACCCCGCCCGCGGCGGCCTTCCGTTCCGCGATCTTGATGGAATCGATGGGATACCGGCGGCACCCGGTGTCGATCAGGATGTAGAGGTCCGAGGGCGAGGCATCCGGGTAGCAGTCACGCATGCCCTTCACCACCGCATCGGCCCTGGCACCCAGGAGGCGTTTCGTGCGCCGCTGAAGCCCCTCTTCATCGAGTTCGAACACCTCTTTGTCGTTTGCCAGGAAGAGGGTCGCCTCGGTCCGGTTGAAACCGATCAGCAGCGGCACGTCGGCAGAAAGCGGCGACGCCACCGGGTCAAAGGGATGCTGCGGAAGAACCTTCTCGTCGAGGACCGGCCTGTACCCCGCGCCAGATACCCTGGCCCCTGCCGCGAACTGCGCCGCTATGAAGCGGTCACTTGGCACCTGCTGCAGCTCGTGGAGTTGTTTGGCCTTTAGCCCCAGTTCGCCCATGACGAGACTCGCCAGCTCGGTCGCGTAGTCGCGTTCGTTCACACGGATCCCGGGACCGCTCTCGATAATCGCCTTCTGGAAGAGGCCTTTCGCCGCCGGCATCGCCAGCAGCGCCGCTACCTTCCGACCTCCGCCCGACTCGCCGAAGATCGTCACATTCGCCGGGTCCCCTCCGAAGCCCGCGATGTTCTCGCGCACCCATGCCAGCGCGGCGACGATGTCGAGCTGGCCCACGTTTCCGGACGCCGCAAACTCGCTGCCGCCGAGGTCTGCGAGATGCAGGTAGCCGAGGGCGCCGAGCCGGTGGTTGATCGAAACCACAACCACGTCGCCGCGGCGGGCGAGGTTCGTTCCGTCATAGGCAGCGCCACCCGAACCGCTAACAAAGCCGCCGCCATGGATCCAGAACATGACCGGCCGTCGCCCGGTGCCTACTCCCGGCGAATAGACATTGAGAACGAGACATTCTTCCGCCTCCCGCCCGGTCGAATCCTCGATCGGCGAGGTGGCGCTGCGTGTGCCGGGCCCGCTGGTCTGGGGCGCGATCGGCCCGTATACCATTGCATCGCGGACGCCGGCCCAGGGCTCCGGCTTCACCGGGGGCATGAAACGGTTTGTCCCGGCGGTGGATGCGCCGTACGGGATTCCGCGAAACGCCGCGATTCCATCCGTCACTTCTCCGCGGACTTTGCCCGCGGTTGTTTCGACGACCTGCATATTGGCTTCTGCGGAACTCATGGCGGTAATTCGCTCCTCGAAAACGGCGGTCCGGTTGTTGCGAGCGGATTATGCACCAGATCTCGTGGCTCCGGTTGGGAGCGCCGCGGAGTTCATCCAGGGCCGCTACAGCTACAGGATCACAATCTCCCGCTCGCTCGTCCCGTCGCGGATGACCAGCTTCGCCCCCGCCTCCTGGGCTTCCGCCACGAGCAGGCCGAGTTTCACGCTCCGGCGCAGGACCTCGAGCACGGTCGTGTGCTCACGTTCAGCGAGCTGGACCACCTGGCGGAAGAGTCCCTCGGGCAGCGCGAGAGTGGCGGTGAACTCATGGCGCGACGTGGCAGCGTTCGTTGCGTTGGCCGAATGGGCGCGCGAAGCCTTCCGACAGGAAGCAATCTACATCGAGATCGCTGGGGTGCCGGAAATCCTCGGCCCCCCTTAGTCGGTGTTGGGGTTCTGCTGTCTTATAGCATATGATAGAAACACACAGGAGTTTCCGCGATGCCAACTTACACAACGCTCGATGGTGACACTCTTGACCTGTCGGCCCTGACCGCGCCCGAGGCTGAATACCTCGGCGTCTTGAAGGTCGCGTTTGAGGCCGGCATGGAATGGGCATCATTCAACCGGTTGGTCCACGGTGACCGAAATCCCATCCTTGAACCTGGGCATCGCGTGACCAGTGCGGTCGCGAGCCATCCGATCTTCCGCGCTGCGCAGGACATGGAAGACCGCCTCGGAATCCGCCAGGGCGAAATCGGGGCTGAGCCCGGCGATGAGGAGCAGCTCGCCCGCGACCCCTTCTCGGATGAATGGCTAACTATCGCCGAGGCGGCCGTTGCTAAGGCGGTGACGGTCCAGGGCGTCTACAAGGCTATCGAGCGCGGCGAGCTAATCGCGACGCAAGGACGGCCGGTGAGAGTCAGTCTGCGTAGTCTCGGCCATTGGCAGGTGATGGACGTGCGCCAGGCAGCCGGTAAGGTGAAGACGCATGCGGAAACGAGTGTCGAACTCTCCCCCGAGGCGGCACTGAGCCTCCGTCTGCAATTGCAGCGAAATATTACAAGGGCACGGCGCAAACAGTCGGCGCCTGAGAGCGATAGCCTCGTCGGCTAATCTCATCCCGACCGCCAGGGGCCGCCTGTGCGCTGCGACGCCAGCAGGAAGGCTCCTGCCCGATGTACTGGTGATGCAGCCGAAGCGCCTCTTCGTGCGCATTCGAGAGCACCTGCCTCGTCTCGGCGCTGAGCTTCCCGAACGGCGTAGTCTCGCCGTCGGATGCAGGCACCGCAGCAGCCGCCAGGGCCAAACGGAATGCAACCAGGTCAACGCCGAGTCGGGTGAGAATTCCTGGTCCGGCCCCCGTCCCTTCCGCCAGCACTCCCAGCATCAGGTGCCCGGGGAGTCAGGCCGATAGCGGGT
>DATCGT010000174.1:0-3964 GCA_036508775.1 Tepidiformaceae bacterium
TGGATCGAGCGCGGCCGGCCTTTCTGCGGCCGAAGCTGCGAAACGGCTCATGAGCTATGGTCCGAACACCCCGGTTCGGGAGGTGCGCACGCGCCCGCTGCTGGCTTTTGCCGCCAACTTCATCCATACGCTGGCCCTTCTCCTCTGGTTTGCGGCAGGCCTTGCTTTTGCGGCAGGCGCGCCTGAACTCGGTGGCGCCATTGTCGCCGTGGTGGTGGTGAACGGTGTTTTCGCTTTCCTGCAGGAGTACCGCGCCGAGCAGGTCGTGCAGAGTCTGATGAAGAGCGTGGCCGTGCAGGCGCGCTTGGTTCGCGACGGCGTAGAGGTCCGTCTACCGGCGGAGTCCCTCGTCCCGGGGGATGTCATTCGCGTGGCTGCCGGTGACATCACTCCTGCCGATGCGGTCCTTCTCTCCGATGACAACCTCACGCTCGACCTTTCAATGATCACGGGCGAATCAAAGCCAGTTGAGCGTTCAGCGGCTGCCGCGGCAGCTGCAGACGGAGGGACACTTGTCGACCTCGCTCCGGCGTTGCCGGGTGGCGCGGCGGTTGTCACTGGCACTGCTGAGGCGGTGGTCTGTGCGACCGGCTCAGCGAGCACAATGGGACGCGTCGCGTCCCTCGTCGAAGGAGTGAACCGCGGGGGCTCGATCCTCGAGAAACAGGTTGGTGACCTCTCGCTGGTCACGGCGATCATCGCGGTGATCGCCGGCACGGGAACGCTGCTGCTGACGGCTGCATTCACCGAAACGCCGTTCATCGCCGCGCTCACATTCGCGACCGGCGTGATCGTGGCGCTTGTCCCTGAAGGGCTGCTACCAACCCTGAGTGTTTCGCTCGCAATCGGCGCACGGCGAATGGCGGCTCGCGGAGCAGCTGTGCGCCGACTCTCGGCGGTAGAAGTCATCGGTTCAGTCACCGTGATCTGCACCGACAAGACCGGCACTCTCACTCAGAACGCCATCAGCGTCCTGGGGATAGTCACCGAAGGCGAGCCTGATGCCGGCACTCGCGCGATTGAGGGGGCGGTCCTGTGCAACGACGCCCGTGCAGTCGACGATGGCTTCGCTGGCGACGCAGTCGATGTTGCGCTCCTCAAGTTCGCAGTTTCTGAGGGCTCCGACGTTACTGCCATCCGCAGCGCCAATACTCGCGTTGCTGATGTCCCGTTCGATGCCCAGCATCGCTATATGTCGGTGACGTGTGAGCGTGCTGGCGTTCGCGTCGACTACATTAAGGGCGCCCCTGAAGAAGTACTGGCCCTCACAAAGGCGAAGGCGACGCCAGCGCTTGAGAAGGCGATCCAGGAGGTTGCCGAGCGTGGAGAGCGCGTCCTCCTTCTCGCCATCGTCGAACCCGGTGCGCCGCCGAAGATACTGGGGCTGGTCCGGATGTTCGACCCGCCGCGGCCCGAGGTGCCGGCCGCCGTTGCTGCCGCCCGCAGCGCCGGCATCCGGATCGTAATGCTTACGGGCGACCACCCGGTCACGGCCACTACCGTCGCCACCACGATCGGCTTTTCTGCCGATGACATGACCGTGGTCGAGGGGCAGAAACTCGACGGTCTCACCGACTCCGCCCTGCTCGCGATCCTCAAGCGCGACGCCATCTTCGCCCGGATCGACCCGTCGCAGAAGCTCCGCATCGTTTCCCTCCTGCGGCGTTCCGGGGAAGTTGTGGTTGTCACCGGTGACGGGATCAATGATGCCCCGGCCCTCCGTGCTGCGGACGTAGGGGTGGCCATGGGGCTGCGGGGTAGCGAGGTCGCGAAGCAGGCGGCCGACATGGTCCTCGCCGATGACAACTTCGCCACTATCGTTGCGGCAATTGAGGAGGGGCGGGCAATCAAGGCGAACATTCGGCGATTCGTCAGCTACGTGTTCACGAGCAACGTCGCCGAGTTGCTGCCGTTCCTCCTCTTCATCTTCCTGCCGATACCGCTTCCGCTGGCGGTAATCCAGGTGCTGGCGATCGATCTCGGGACTGACCTCCTGCCAGCGCTGGCGCTCGGAACCGAGGGTGCCTCGGAACGCATCATGGCTTCGCGCCCAGAGCCGCCGCATCGCGCGCTCCTCACCCGGCCGCTCTTCTTGAAGACCTTCCTTTTCTACGGAGTCGTCGAGGCTCTTCTCGGTATGGGGGCATTCTTCGCCTACTACCTGTCTGCCGGCTGGCGACCGTTCGATGCGATGGATGAGTCGATCTTGCGCGAAGCCTCAACGCTCACATTCCTGGGAATAGTCGCTGGCCAGATCGGGTGTCTCTTTGCCTCACGCGACGGTGGGCTGTGGCAGCGACTGTCGCCGCGGAGCAACGGTTGGGTCGCCGTGGGGCTGGCCTGCGAGCTCGCTCTGACGCTCGCATTTGTCTATCTGCCAGGCCTCAACCGTGTCTTCTCGATGGGCGGCATCTCGCCCGTGTGGCTTACCGTACTTCCCTGTGGGGCGGCCATCTTCCTGGGGCTCGACGAAGCACGCCGTGCCATCGCCGGCCGCCTCGCACACTGAGTTTCGGAGCCGATTACCGCCACGAAGTAGTCGGGATATCGGGAAGGCTGCCCATGACTGACAGTGGGGCAGCCTTCCCGATGGGGCTGGTGTTCCTGGCCTTCCGGTGACTAAATCGCGAGCACCAGGGGCGCGAGTTCAGCCGCTCCCATGGACCGGGCCACACGGGTACCGAGGTCGTTGTCCACCAGGCGCCAGTACTCGATCGCACGCTTGAGTACGTCGCCGTGTACGCCGGCTTTCAGGTGGTTGCTGATGTTCGTGACGAGCCTCTCGCGGGCTGCGTCGTCCATTACCTTGCGATAGAGGGTCCCGGCCTGCCCGAAGTCGTCGTCGTCGCGCCGCTTTGTATACGCCGCTCGCATGATCTCGCCGTCGACCGCCCAACCTGGCTCCGCGAAGGCGCTATCGGCCACCGGCCCCCCAAAGGAGTTCGGCGCGTAAACCGGGTCTGCCGGGTTGCTGTAACGCATGGAACCGTCCCGGTTGTAGCTGTTCACAGCGGACCTGGGGCGGTTCACCGGGAGCTGCAGGTAATTCGTGCCAATCCGATAGCGATGGGCGTCCGGGTATGCAAAAAGTCGCCCAAGCAGCACCTTGTCCGGCGAAGGTCCAATCCCGGGGACCATGTTCGCTGGCTCGAAGGCCGCCTGCTCAATCTCGGCGAAGTAGTTCTCCGGGTTTCGATTCAGCGTCAGCTGGCCGATCTTGATGGGCGGGTAATCCCCGTGTGGCCAAACCTTGGTCAGGTCGAACGGGTTGAAGCGGTAAGTCGCCGCGTCCTCAAATGGCATGATCTGCATCTCGAGCGTCCAGGACGGAGCATCGCCGCGGGCGATTGACTCATACAGATCCCGCAGATGGTAGTCAGCGTCTGCGCTCGCCATTTCCTTCGCTGCAGAGTCGGTGAAGAAGTCGTTCCCCTGGTTCGTCTTGAAGTGATACTTGACCCAGAACTTCTCGCCCCCGGCATTCGTCCAGAGAAACGTGTGGCTCCCATATCCGTTCATATTCCGCCAGGTCTTCGGGATGCCGCGGTCGCCCATGAGAATCGTGACCTGGTGCGCCGATTCGGGAGAGAGGCTCCAGTAGTCCCACTGCATGTTGTTATCGCGGACGTGGCTATCCGCCCGCCGCTTCTGCGAGTGGATGAAATCCTGGAATTTCTGCGGGTCGCGGACGAAGAAGACGGGGGTGTTGTTCCCGACGAGGTCGTAGTTCCCCTGTTCCGTGTAGAACTTGACTGCGAAGCCCCGCGGGTCGCGCACCGTGTCGTCTGAGCCGTTCTCGCCAGCGACTTTGGAGAAGCGCACGAGAACGTCGGTCCGCTTGCCTTTTCGCAAGAAGTCGGCCTTGCACCACTGGCTCACGTCTTCTGTGACCTGGAAGAAGCCATGGGCGCCGCCGCCTTTGGCGTGGACCACGCGTTCGGGCACGCGTTCACGGTTGAACTGC
>DATCGT010000175.1:0-7310 GCA_036508775.1 Tepidiformaceae bacterium
CTCGACTACCTCGACATCGTTTACCTGCACGATCCGGACGACTTCTGGGTCGAGGCCTCCACTACGGGGATTGCAACCCTGATCGAGCTTCGCGATCAGGGTGTCGTCCGCTCAATCGGCGCGGGCATGAACCAATCGGCCATGCTCGCCGAGTTCGTTCGCAGGACCGACGTCGATCTCGTCATGCTCGCGGGCCGCTACACGCTGCTCGAACAAGGCGCGCTGAATGATCTGCTCCCCATCGCGGAACTCCGCGGGGTCGGCGTTGTCGCAGCTGCGGTGTACAACTCCGGATTGCTTAGCGCTACGACCGTTCCTGACAACGCCGCCTACGACTACGGCCAGGCACCGTGCGAGCTGATCGAGCGCGCCCGACGACTGGCGGAGGTCTGCAGCGCCCATGGGGTGACTCTTCCGGAGGCGGCAATCCAATTCCCGTTGCGCCATCCAGCTGTTCTCTCAGTCGTTGTAGGAACTCGAACGGCCGAACACGTAAACAGCAACGTCGAGCGCTACTCAACCGAGATACCCTCGCAGCTCTGGAGGGACCTCGTTGCCGAAGGATTGATCCCGGACCAGGCCAACGGCGCCCGCGTTCAGGAAGGACAGCGATGACAGTCGTGGACGCACATCAGCACGTATGGAACCTTGACCGCGCACGATACGACTGGCTCGACGCGGACGCGGGACCGATCTTCAGAACGTTCGAGTTCGAAGACGTGCAGTCGGAACGCCAGCTAGCAGGAATCGATGCGACGGTCCTGGTACAAGCGGCGGACAATCTTGCCGACACGACGAACATGCAACGAGTCGCAGCAGGAAACCCTGATGTGGCGGGAATTGTTGGCTGGCTGCCGCTCGAGGACACGCACGCGGCCGAAGAAGCGCTTGCCGAGCTTTCCGCTGACACGCACATTGTGGGCATCCGATCCCTGATTCAGAACCAGCCCGACGACACCTGGATCACTCACGCAGCCCAGGACGCGTCCCTCGGCCTTCTGGCGCAGGCGGGGCTCTCCTTCGACTACGTGACAAACAGCCCAGAATTGCTAAGACATGTCCCGGGGATCTCGGCAAGGCACCCGGACCTTCGGCTCGTCATCGACCATCTCGGCAAACCGCCGATCGGGGGGACGATCGAGCAACGGACACGGTGGAAGGAACTCCTTCAGAGCGCGGCCGAGAACCCGAACGTCTACGCCAAGCTCTCCGGGCTCTACTCATCCGTGGGCGACATGGGCGCGTGGACAACAGAATCCGTCAAACCGTTCGTCGATGATGCGGTCGACATCTTCGGCGCGGACCGCCTGATGTTCGGAAGCGACTGGCCGATTGCCGTGCTCGCTGGGGGCTTCCAGCGAACATGGATGGGCCTGCGCGCGATGACCGCTGACCTCAGCCAACGAGAGCGTGATGCCATCCAAGGCGGAACCGCGATCGACTTCTATCGGCTGGTCGTGAACTGACACCTCGGCGCACCGGTGCGGCTTTCAACCGATGTGAGACGGAAGGCGTCGTCGCTCCCAGGCGATCTCGATGTGATTGCGCATCGCGTCCGCCGCGTCATCGGGTGAACCAGCAGCAACGGCCTCGAGGATCTGCTCGTGCTCGTGGATCGTGGCGGCGTCACCTTCCTCGCTCACGCGCCCGTGGTAGCGATCGGATTCCATCGCGCGACTGATGAGGTTGCGAGCGATCGACATCGCAATCCAGCTGCCGGAAATCTCCATCAACATCGCGTGAAATCGAATATCGGCCTCCTTGAACGCTTCGCGATCACCAGCGGAGGATTTCATCAGCTCAAACAGAGAATTCAGACGCTCAACATCATCACTTGACGCCCGGAATGCTGCGGCACGCGTCATTCGCACTTCGAGGTCTGCTCGAATCTCGATGAGTTCGCCCAATACGTCAAGCGAATCGTCGTGCTCGATCATCAAGCCCAGTACGACAGGGTCGAGGATGTTCCAATCACTGGTCGGTGAAACTCTCGTGCCGCGCCCCTGTCGCGCTACAACTAGTCCTTTTTCTTCCAGCCGTTTGATCGACTCTCTGATGACGGTACGACTAACACCGAAGTCTTCAGCAAGAACCCCCTCGGCAGGGATAGTATCGCCCGGCTTGAGTTCACCAGTTACGATCAGCTCCACGACGTTGTGAACGACGGCAACTCCAAGGCGGGTTGGGTGTGCCCTTCCTACGGGAAATACGTGCTCGTGAACGATCGCGTCGTGTTCCACAGCGTTGGTCATGGACCATATCCTACCAAGATGTAACACGTCATACAGGCAGGAAGGGCGCTCGAGGATCAGATGCCCCGGGTTCGAAGATCCTGGTGACCGACACCGCGGCGGGTGCCACCGCTTCCGGACCGCATATTGATGATCGGACTGATCGGCGTGACGAGTTGCCTTGTCCTTCAAGGAAATTCGGCAGGACTCGATATGCGCGACAGATGGCTTGGATCCGCGCCCCGATGCTATCCGCGCCCCGATGCTATCCGCGCCCCGATGCTATCGGCGCGTCGACTGGCTGTCGCCGCAATCGGCACTCTCGTCTCGTCAGTCTCCGGAGCGGCAGGGCGCATGGGCGCTGTCCGAGCCGCTGCTGCGCCCTGACGAGAGTCGCTCACGCAGACTCTCTTGAAACTGCTGGCCTTCTGGCGTGCGCTGATGTGTTCCTCGATCCCGGCGCGAATCACTTCGACCATTGGCTGGGCATCGACCGCAGCCACGGTTTCCAGTGCATCCGCCTGGTCGCGGGACAGTCGGACGGTGAGAGCGATGCCGGTCCGGAGACGGGCCGGTCGCCCCAGCGTGAATGCCCTCCTCAGGGTCTACGCCACCAGATGAGGGTGCTCAATGACCTCGGCTACGAGTTCCGCATAGGGGACGGCCACAAAGCGCCAAGGAGCAACGTCGAGCGGCTAAGGGACTTGTGACGAGAACGGCTGCCCGTTGCCGCGGCGTACTGACCACACCTGGCGGCGTTCGCCCCGCGCGCTCAATTGCCTTCCACCACGTGCGCGTGTAGTCAGTGACCGTGCCGGAGGCCGCGAGCGCCTTGCCGGCGCCCGCGGCCCCTTTAGCTGTTGCCGACCTGGTCGAGCTTCACTTCACCGTGAAATTGCTGAAGGTCCTGAGCTCAGGCTCGATGCCCGCGTTGTAGATGACCTCCCGCGCATCGATCGGCCAGTTCGTGCCAGATACCTGCACATTGCCGACGACCAGGTTGTTGTGCGCCGAAGCATTCGGCGTCTGTGCGACGCCCGCGTTGTACCAGTTGTTCTGGATCACGTTGTCGCTCGTGTTGTTGGTCGTGCTGGCGTTCGTGAACACCCACACGCCGCAGTCCTGCAGCACGTTGTTCTGCATCGTCACGTAGCGCGAGCCCTCGTCGAGGTAGAGGCCGACGGTGTGGAGGTTGTCGTACACGTAGTTGCCGCTGAACACTGCGCCGGGGTTGGCAGACAAATTGTAGATGCTACCGCCGTCATGAAAGACCTTCTTAGTCCCATGGACGAGGTTGTCCTTGATGACGGTGTTCTTCAGGGTGGTCGGTGTCGTGTAGACCGGCTGATAGTTGTACAGGCCGCGGTTCTGGTAATCCGGGCTTCCACCGGCGTCGTTGGCGCCCCAGCCCCAACCCACGTCGATCCCGTCGTACGCGAGGTTGGAGACTTCGTTGTGCTCGATGACGGTGTGATCGGCGTAGGTGGACAGGATGCCCGACATCTCCTTGTAGTCCTTCGCCACGTCCGTCACGAGGTTGTTATCTATGGTTATGTCCTTCAGCGTCATTCGCGCGTCACTCGGATGATGCGCGTCCGGCTGAACCCCGCCCGCGACCACTCCGGCTCCCCCGAGATCGGTGAACAGGTTGTGATGCACGGTGATGTCGCTGACGCCGAGACCGATTCCCGATCCGTTGGCGTCGGCATCATTGCCCAGACCCAGCCCGACCTGCCCGAGGTGGGCGAAGGTGTCGCCGGAAAAGGTAATGTGCGACGCGGCGGCCACCTGCACCGCTGCGGGGACCTGGTTCCACGAGTTGCGCGCGCCCTCGAACTGCGGACATCCGCTTCGGCAGGTCTCGATGTAGTTCGCTGGCTGCGGGAACGCTGCCGGGATGAACGTCCCGTTCTGCTGGTCCGCATAGCCGATCGAGGTCCCCGGCGAGAGCCAGGTCGAGTACGAGAACTGGATGCCAGCGAACGTCAGGCCCGTAACCGGGTGGTCATAGGTCCCGGCGATCTGCACGAGCGACTCCAGCTTCGGAAGCACGAACGACTTGCTCGACGGGTCGACACCGGCTGCCGCTCGGTAGTACAGCTTTCCGACGGATGGATCCAGATACCACTGGCCGCTCTGCAGGAACGCGTAGGAGTTCTCCAGCTGCAGCTTGCCGCCCGCGAAGGGGTGCGCCAGGGTGTCGTATCCCCAGTTGTTGTTCTGCCACCCGGGCTGCTGCATGGTGATCGTCGAGCCGGCGATGTTCTGAACCGGCGCGTAGCGGTCGGTGAAGGAGTCCTGGCTCTCGACCTCGATGCGGCTCTGGTTGGGCAATGAGGCGAGGTACGACAGCGCGGGGTTGTTGATGGTCATTCCCGTGTCTGTGACCGTCACGTCAGTGCGGGAGATGGTGATCGCGGCGCGCGGGGCGGCCGCTCCATCGACGTAGAGCTGACGGCTGTCCTGCCCCGTCGGCACGGACGCGACGAAGATGTTCTTGCTGGCGTCGACGGCGGTCCATCCGGTGACGGACGTGCCACCGGAGACAACCGGATGCGCTCCTCTCGCGGCGGTCCAGACCACGGGGTTCGTGCTCGTGCCCGAATCCTGGGCCGTGAAGCGCAGAGGCTTGTCGAGTGGATAGGTGCCGTCCTTCAGCTCGACGGTGACTGACCGTCCCGCGTGTACAGAGGCTCTCGCCATCGCCTGCGCGGCGGCGAGGGTCTTGAGCGGTTTGCCCTGGGTCCCGTGGTTGTGGTCGTTGCCACTCGGCGAAACCACGATTGGATGCGCAGGGCCTGCCACCGCAGGCAGGGCGCCCGCGACGACCAGACCTGCGCTCGCGAGGGAGAACGCCCCCACGATCGATGCCAGACGACGTTTTCTCATCTTTCCCAACTCTCTTGCTGGAAGCAGATCAACTGGTCATATATGTGATGTAAGATGTATCGTGTAAAAACGTAGATGTCAAGGACTTTCGGGAGGCCACGGGAGTGAGACCCCGTTGCACGCGTCTCCACATGTCACGCCCGTCACCGTCACCGTCACCGTCGCACGTCCAGGCCCGCGACCGCGCCGCTCAGCAGCAGGCGCCGAGTCGACCTCGAGACGAAGTCACACCGGCGTTTCGGCGAGGGCCGAGTCCTCGCAACCGAGTTCATGAGGCTCGTTGGGGCACGTGCGCCCCAGCCACGATGCCGCGAGCGCCGTCTACGCGGCTCCAAGTTCAGGGCCATTGGGTCATTTCCCAGGGCCCCGGCAAGATCGCGCTCGAGCAGGCCCGGCGATGAGCTCGACGAGCAACTCCACGACCCGCCGACCGAAGTCGTGGTGCGGGATCGCGAACGTGGTCAGGCCGGGAAGCAGCCAGTCGGCGAGCGGGGAGTCGTCGAACGAGACGGCCGACACGTCGACCGGCACTGAGAGGCCTGCCTCGTGGAGCGCCTGGTAGGCGCCGAATGCGAGCCGGTCATTGAGAGTGATGATCGCGTGACCCGCGCCCCACTCGTCGATGATTTGACGGGTCGCACGCCACCCATCAGGCGGCAACCACTCGGTGAGCGGGTGCCCGCTCGCCAGCTCGAGGCCCGCTTCGTGGAGCGTCTCCCGGATTCCGGCGAGGCGCTCGGTGCCTGCGACCGTGCCCGGCAGGACGTCGTCGGCACCCGGCCCGGCGCCCACCAGGTGGATCGAGCGGTGGCCAGCGTCCAGCAGGAGCTGTGCCGCTGCGCGCCCGGCCGCGAGCTCGTCCGGCACGACTGCAGAGATCGATGAGGCTCGCTGCTGCGGTAGGGCGTTGAGCAGCACTGCGGGGACCTGGTCGAGTCCGGACGGCAGGTGGCGGGTTCGGGTGAACATCGAGGCGAGGATGATGCCGTCCACCTGACGGTCGAGCATCGCGTCGAGCAGGCGGCGCTCGAGCTTCGGATCGCCCTTGGTCTCACCGATGAAGAGCATGAACCCGTGCTGGCGGGCGGTCTCCAATAGTCGTCTTCGACGCATGTTCGGTCCTTCTTTTGGATGTCGCGCCGGACATGGGCGCTGGCGCTCTACGGCGTCCCGCTCAGTTATGCGCAGATGCTGTCGTTGCCGCCAAACTCGACGCCGTGATCCGTGTTGTCCCCGCCTTTGTTCCTCTGGCCGTGGCTCCCCCAAGAGATCCCGAGCCGATGAGGAGCGACCAATCTTTGGGCTGATCGGTCACAGCATGTTGAGGCCCTGACAGGTCAAACACTCCACCGAGAGAACGGTCGCTCGAACACGATCCGCGCCGTCGACGGAGGTGGCGCTCGAAGCTGTCGAGGACTGGGAGTTCGGCACGCGATTGAGCGCTGAACCCCAGGACGCACGGGCGCTTCAGCCCCAGTTCAACGAGCTGATAGCTCGGATGCCGACGGACTGACTTCGGCGCACCGCGTGACAAGGCGCGCCCTGTCGCCGTAGCGCCAACCCCCCTACGAGAACGCCGCAGGTCATCCCTGAAGGACCGGGCCGTGTGCTCACATAATGGTCCCGTAGGACCCGTCCGGTGACAGATCCGCGCGAGCCCGCGTCATACGGCACACCGCATGTCGGCCTGGGGGCGCATCGTCAACAGGATGACCCAACGACGGACTTGCCCTATCAGTCGAACGTTTGCGCTCGAACACGACCGACACTACCGATGACCAATCGCGACAGTGTCAGCTTCCACAGCGATTACATACCCCCACCCCCAACGTCCCCGCAGGTCAGCGCTCGCGCAGTCCGGCCAGCACGGTGGCGTGGACCCGAACTTCCCGGCGTATTCCCGGCGGACTCAGCGCCACCCGATCCTGTTTACGCGTTTCCGCAGGTCACAGGCCTGCGACCCAAAGCTCCGAGGATCGCCAAAACGGCGCCGTTTCGATACCCCCCATAGGTATATGAAGAGGGCCTCGGAACCACGTTTCCGCAGGTCAGAGGCCCTCTCGCGCACGTGGTGGCAGGTGAAGGATTCGAACCTTCGAAGCTTTCGCGATGGATTTACAGTCCCAAGGCTCCAAGCCTCAGACCTCCTCGGGTAGGGACCTGTTGACCGTTGAGATTTACGCCTCGGCG
>DATCGT010000176.1:0-2593 GCA_036508775.1 Tepidiformaceae bacterium
AGCCGACGGCTGGCGCGCCCGTAACCGCAAGTAGCGGTCAACGGCCTTAATCGCCTTCGCCCCGAGCGGGAGGATTCGTTCACGCCGACCCTTCCCCATCACCTTCACCAGCCCCCGGTCCAGGTCGATGTCACTGTCTTCGTCTCGCCCCGCCACAAAACGCAGCCCGGCGATCTCGGCTCGCCTTGCGCCGGTGTCGATGAACATCCGGAAGATGGCCTCATCCCGGCGACCTTCGAAGGTGTTCCCCTTCGCACAAACCGCGAGCAGCTTCCGCAGCTCGTCCTATCGCAGAATCGGCGGTGCTAACTCGGGAATCTTCGGCGGCCGCATGTGCACCATCGGCGACTCTTCGATCTCGCCCTCTTCCCGCAGCCACTTAAAGAACGCCTGCAAGCTCCGGTACCGATTATTCGCCGTTGCAGGCTTCCGGGTTTCCAGCAGATGGGTGATGAACGTCTCGACGTGCTCGCGACGCACGTTGGCAACTTCGAGCGGCATCCCCTTCTCAGCCAGGAAATCGGCGAACCGCGTGGCCGCGCCCGTGTAGATTGCTATAGTGCTTGGCGAGGCATTCTCGGCGCGCAGGTGACGCGTGAAGGATGCGATATTGACGGGGAAGTCCCCGACGGTGGTAATAGTGGGATGCGACAACACCATGACACGGCACCTTGCAGGCAGTTCGGAACTGCTGCAGTTATAGTGTCTACGAGCGTTGTCCGTCAATGGTCATCGACGGATTGTCCAGTTTTAGTGTCTATCTGAATCTGGAAACCGTGCGGGCGTAGCATAATGGTAGTGCGCTTGCCTTCCAAGCAAGACACGCGGGTTCGATTCCCGCCGCCCGCTCCAACTCCGCTCTCCTCTTCGGCCCGGGCCTTCAGGGTGCCCTGTCACCATCCCTCCACCGGCTGGCCACCGCCTTCTAACCCTCTTCTTGCTCAGCCATCGCCCTCCCGGGATTAGGCTCCTCTGTATACCGCACGTTCACCGAATCGTTCGCAAGAGGCACCTCTCGTGGCAACTCCAATCAGACCAGGTTCGACAATCGTCCTCATCCGTTCCGCCGACGGCGAGCCGATGCACGAGCAAGCTCAGGTCTCCAGCGCGGACAGAGAGCATGTGACGGTCGCCTTGCAGCCGTGGCGCGTTTGGGGCCAGAGGGAACCGGCCGTCCTGGTTCGCACCGACGGCGGGGCGACGTGGGCCGCGCCCGCCCTGTGCGAACAGCAGACCGGCGACTCGACCACCTTCCAGATCCTTCGCGATTGGTCCCCGGCCAACCGGCGCAAAGCACCGCGTTTCGAGACCCGCCTGTCAGCGTCGATCCGCAATGAGCCTGGCAAACCGCTGGTGAGGGGCCGCCTCCTGGACATCTCCGCGAACGGCGCGAGGCTACTGCTCGAATCCGCACCTGCGCCTGCCGGGGTTGATCTCGTAATCTCCGCACTCGATCGGCACGCGGAAATCCCCTGCAGCGTCGTCGACACTGTCGTCTCCGGACATTGCTTCGAAACCCGGCTCAGCTTCCGTTATGTCTTCCCCGAGGACCAGCCCGTCCTCGCTTCCCTGCTCGATTTGATGGCCACTCTCCAGGACCAGGGTCGGGACCTGATGGTCAGGTAAAGGTCGCCCTACCTTTACGGGCAGTTCTTGCAGAATATGCTCCTCCCCCCGATACGTTTGCCGATGATTCCGGAGAATGCGCACCGATCCGTCCGACATACTCAGGGCAATTGTTGAGCTGCGCCCGTTCCCGGCCGTGGCGACGCGCGTCATGCGCATGGTCAACGACGACCGCACCAGCGCTCAGGAACTCGCGCAGGTCCTGAGCGCGGACCAGGCAATGACCAGCAAGCTGTTGAAGCTCAGCAACTCCGCTGAGGCTGGGTATTTCCGCCGGGTCTGCTCTGTCCGCGAAGCGGTTGTCGTCCTCGGTTTCAAACAGGTGCGACAGATCGCGTTTGTCACCAGCGTCATCAGCAACTTCCGTCTGCAACGGAACACCAGGGAATGGTTTGATGTCGAGCAGTTCTGGCTCCACAACATCGAGGTGGCAATCGCCGCCGAGACCGTCGCGAGAAAGCAGAACACTGCGACGCCAGATGCAGCCTTCACCACCGGGGTCCTGCACGACATCGGCCGGCTGGTTCTCGCCCAGGCATTACCCGCTGAATCGCGCGAAGCTCATCGGCTGCACACGAAGTGCGGTGTGCCTCTCATAGAGGCCGAACTCCGGACCACTGGTCACACCCACGATGGCATCGGGGGGGCACTCGCGAGGGAGTGGAAGTTCCCGGCCGAGATCGCGACAGCCATCGATCAACACCACTCGACTGAGGCCACCCGACCAACCGGACTGCCTTCAATAATCACGCTCTGTGACCGCCTGGCACGCTACCACGATGAGTCGCAGGACCCGCTCCCTGACGATCTCCACGAAGTGGATGAGCTCTGCGGAGGATGGCCGGATGTTGTTAGCCGGAGCCTGGCATTCATTCAGTCTATCGAACATGGCACACGAGCAGCCTAGACGTATTAGACCTCACAATTGCACCTATAGCCCACTCCCCCACCTTTCGATACTCAAACA
>DATCGT010000177.1:0-3212 GCA_036508775.1 Tepidiformaceae bacterium
GTTCGCGAGCATGCACAGCGATCCCGACAGCTGTGTTCAATGCCAGGATGCCCGCTCCGAGATACGCGGGTACCAGCAACGCACTCCGTGAGCCAACACGCACTACGGCTCCCGGGTCGGGGAAGCTGAGCTGAAGGACGCTTGGCAGGCCGGGATAAACCGAGAAGAGGTATGCCCACAGGGCAACCGTCATCGCCGCCGAGACAAGCAGCGCGGCAATCGCTGATCGGTCCCTCCACACCGGGAAGGAGGCGATGCCGATGGCTTCCGATCGCTGACCGAGGGCCTGCGCCGGAGCGACCGAAACCGAGCTCTGGACTTGCTCCGCGAAGGCCGCCTGATCGTGGACGGTCAGCGCATAGGATTCTTCGGTGGTTACCAGGTAGAGCAGCTCATCGGACGTCCCGTGCGTCGAGTAGAAGAGCGTAAATCCGACCCTCTTCACCTCTGCGCTACCGACGTGGCATCCCCACCAGTTCAAGCCGCTGACGCGGGGCTCTTCGATCGTCCGCCCGGGCACGATCCGCTGGATCGAGTTCACGGGAATGACGACTCGACGCAAACCCCAGGCGATCGTGAGGATCCCATCGCCAATGACGTAACGGAGGGACGCGAGGCTGGCCGTCCAGTAGAAGAACACGCCGGCCACCAGGAACAGCACCGCGGCCGCCAGCCACGCGAGAAAAGTCTTGAATTCAACCGCCGCGTCGGCAGCCACCCGCACGGCAAAGACGCCGAACAGGAGGGCCCACACACCGAAGGCGCTTCCGATGATGACCCCCAGTGCTCTTGGGGGGCGGAAGACCGCCGGGGCTAGCGGGCTACGGCTACGCGGACCGGTGTGCACCAATGCTTGTACTTCGCGTTCTTTCCGCGGATGCAGTCGTAGAACAACTCGCTTAGCCGCGTTGTGATCGGGCCCCTGGCCCCGGTGCCGACTGTCCGGCGGTCGACTTCGACCACAGGAGTCAGGTGGGCCGCCGTCCCGGTCATGAAGACCTCGTCGGCGATGTAGAGTTCGCTCCGGTCGATCTCCCGTTCGACGCACTCGACGCCGAGTTCGTTGCGCGCCAGCTCCATGACGCTCTTGGCGGTAATCCCTTCGAGGACGTTGTCAGCAACTGTCGGCGTAATGAGCTTGCCGTTCCGAATCATGAAAATGTTCTCGCCACTGCCCTCGGAAACGTGGCCATTCGCGTTCAGCATGATCGCTTCGTCGAAACCGTTCTTGTTCGCTTCCGTCTTCGCGAGCGCGCTGTTTGCGTAGATACCTGTCACCTTCGCCCGGGGCGGGATTCCGGTGTCATCGACCCGGCGCCAGGTGCTCGTATGGCAACGCGCCACTTCGGGCAGATAAGCCGGGAATGGCGTGAGGAAGATGAGGGTACTGCTCTCGAGGTCGTGGAGCCGAACGCCCAGTACTTCGGAGCTCAGATAAACCATCGGGCGCAGGTACACGTCTTCGGCGAACGCGCTGCGCTCGCTCACCTCAACGGCAAGCTCACACAGCCTGTCTATCGATTCGTGGACTTCGAGCATCATGATCTTGGAACTCTGTGTGATCCGCGCCATGTGCTCTCGCAGGCGGAAGAGGTAGAGCGTCTGGTCATCCTCGTTCCAGTTACCCCGAATCCCCTCAAATACCGCCGTCCCGTAGTTGAAAGCGTGCGTCATGACGCCGATCTTCGCCTGCTCCAGCGGGACGATATTGCCCTGGAAATATGCATACGGCTGCGCCATGATCGGCAACTCCTTGAGGCTAACGGGCCGGGATTGGGCCAGTATACGGGAGTGCCGCCTCAGAGGCAGTCCCTCCATTACGTTCGGCTCTGGCCGCCGCCCCACATGCTAGGGACGCGTAAAGAACTTCGCGTCTTTGCAGGCCGGGGTCTGTGACTCGACCGCGGCCAGGCGCTGGCGCACCGTACCCGTCGGCAATGGCGGCGTCTTGGTGACCAGGGAGGTGGGATCCGCAATCGAGTCCTGGAGATACTTGATGAAATCCTGGTGGAACTGCTCCACCCCTGCAGGCGGCTGCACCTTCTGGAGCGAGGCAATGTAGTCCTTGATCACCTGGGTGAGGTCTTCCGGCTTCGTCTTCGTGACCAGGGCGTCCGTGAAGCTGGTCAGCCCTGTGCAGATGACATTGAGGTAGTCCTGGTCGCTCACGGCCGGACCGACAGGCGTCGGTTTCGCCGATCCACCGCCGCACGCGGACAGGATCGCAGCCACAGCCAGGATGGCGACCAATACCGCCGCGATTCTCTGCATCGGCACCATGGTACCGAAATTCCCGCTCCGGGCCCGATTCATAGCAGGACCGCTTTCCTGGCAGCGCCCGGTGCCCGCCGCCAGTTGTGGACCAGGTAGCGGTGCACCCCGTCACGTTCAATCTGGTCGATACGGCACCGATCGGCACGCTCGACCATGGCTTTCGCCTCGCCACTCCACTGTTCGCCAGCGCCAACCGCCTCGCGAGCGAAAACGGACCCGGCTCCCACAACGACTTCAGTCTGCACGATTCCGAGGGTCAGCAACCAACCCAGGCAGAGTTCGGCCAGTCCGAGGTGGAAGTCGCGGTCGCCGAACGTCATGAGGATTCGTTCCGGGTTCGAATCATTAGCGGCGAGCAACAGGGTCGCGCCAAAATGCGGTAAGGACAGGTCCGTGAGTACACGATAGAGGGTCCCGAGCACCTCGTGCCCTGCCAGGACTTCCCCGGATCTGAACGGGTGGAGCCGGAACTCGACCGCCTGCTCAGACGGGGCGGGACTGACCCCTCCCTGGTCGAGCCAGTCTCCCCATTCCTGGGCGTTGTCGCGCAGGAGCGCCATTTCGCCCGCGACATGGTCGGCGGACGCCCGGAGCAAAGGCATCGCGGCGGTGTAGTTCCCCCACTCGATCGCGTGGAGGGCCTCGAGACGAGTGAGCCAGGCGCGTGACCAGAGGCCCATCGTCGCGGCAGTCACCTGCTTCCGGAAACCTGCCCCCTGGGACGCGACAACCACCTCGCCCTCGAGGTTCAACCCGCGGAGCACCAGTTCCAGCTCGGCTCCGAGGACGAACCCTGTCTGGCGGTAGGTGTCGGCGGAACCTTCTGCCTCAATCGGGGGCTTCGCGCTCCGCGTAGCACGGGGGAAAACTCGCGGGGGCGCGACTCGCATGCCTGTCATATCAGTCCTCCTCCGCGTCCTCGCCCAGCTCATGGAAAT
>DATCGT010000178.1:0-4225 GCA_036508775.1 Tepidiformaceae bacterium
ATCTTCAACGGATACGTGGCCTTCCGCGGAATCAGCGGTTCGACCGTCACCGCCATGGCGATCAACGTCATTCAGCTCGTTACGCTCGTCGCGGTCTCAATTCTCGCGATCGTCTACCGGCAGACGCACGGCGACGTGCAGTACGTGCACAGCACCGCTCTGAGCATCCTCCGCCCGCACGCCTTCCAGGGACTGATCTTCCAGTCGACCATCGCCATTCTCCTCCTGGTTGGTTTTGAGTCGGTTACGGCCCTGGGGGCTGAAGCGCGCGACCCGAAGCGCGACATCAAGCGCGGCATCCTGCTCTCACTGGGAATCCAGGGACTGTTCGCCTATCTGTTCGAGTACTTCGCTGCCAACTACTTCGTGGGTAGCCAGATGACGGCAACCGGCGCCGATGGCAGCGTCCTCACCGGGTATGACGCCGCCGCACAGTCCGGCTCACCTCTTGGCGACATGGTGCATACCATCGGCAACTGGCTGGTCGCCGGGTCCGGTAACACCTTCACGCTGATCGTCGCGGCGACAGTCATCCTCGCGCTCATTGGCACGACACTGGCCTGCCTCAACACCGGCGTGCGCATCACCTACGCCATGGGGCGAGACAAGGAGATGCCGTCGATCCTCGGCGCCCTTCACGGCCGTTTCGCAACGCCACACTGGGGCATCTGGATCCTGGTCGCGGTCTCCGCAGTGATTGGCGCCTACGGGGTCATCGATGTCGACAAGCTGACGCAGGTCGTGCTCGCCTCGAACACCGGCACCTTCCTGCTCTACGGGCTGACGAACCTGATTTGCCTCATCGCGTTCTGGCGGCGGGTCGGCTCCAACGTCGTCACCCACAAGATGGTTCCGGTGCTGGGGCTCGCCGCTAACCTGTTCGAACTCGGCGCGGTGATCTACCTTGCGATGAAGGGCAGCCCCGCCACCGCTCGCGATGCCTACATCGCGATTGGCGCGGTCGTGGTCTGGCTCATCGTCGGCATGGTCTGGTTCGTGTACAACACCTACCGCCAGAAGCACCCCGTCTTCTCGGATGGGGCCTCCCAGCCGCAGGCGACCGTCTAGTCCGAGGCGTCCCGGCTCGCTGACCGCCGGGCCGCTCCGCCATCCAACCTGTGCCACCGGTACTTCTGCGCCCGGTGGCACAGGAGTATCTCGCCGTTCGCGGCTTTGACGGTCCTCCAGGAGGAACGTGCTGTTGTCTCCCGACTCCACCTGCCTGGATTGCGCCGGGAGTACGCACCCCGGCCTCGTGCGGGACAACAACGAAGATGCGCACTGCATCCTCGTGGGCGACGCGAACCAGCAGGGGATCCTGGCAATGGTCGCCGATGGAGTCGGAGGGCACCGCTCAGGCGAAGTAGCCAGCGCCCTCGCCGTCGAAACCGTTCGCAACTCGTTTCTCACCTGGGATGGCAGTTCGTCCGACGGTTTCGTGACACGTGCACTGCGGGAGGCGAACCGAGCGGTGATGAACGCAGCCTCCCGATCCGACGACGACTTCAACATGCAGACTACGGCAACCGCAGTCATGGTGACCGGCGACCGGCTCTCAGCTGCTCACGTCGGAGACTGCCGACTGTACCGGCTCAGGGATGGCACGCTTGATCTGCTTACCCGAGACCACACAATGACCATGGACCTCGTTCGACTCCACGTGATCTCGCCTGAACAGGCCCTCACCCATCCGGCACGCTCGCAGCTGACCCGGTCGATCGGGTTCGACGATCTCGTCCAGGTCGACTCCGTCCGCGACCAGGTCCGCAAGGGTGACGTCTACCTGCTCTGCAGCGACGGCCTCTGGAGCGAGGTCCCCCCCGAGAACCTCAGAAAGGCCGCGGCGCGTTCATCTGCCGAGGAGGCTTGTTCGCTGCTCATCGAAGAGGCGCTCGCCGTGGGCGCGCACGACAACGTCACTGCCGTAGTACTCCGGGTGCTCGCGGTCGCCGAGAGCGCACCATCTGCATCCCGCTGGCGCTCGCTCCTCCGGAGAGTACCATCATGATGCAGATGGCCGTTGCTGCGGGCGACACTGTGGGACCGTTCGAGGTGCTGGCGCCCCTGGGTCGCGGCGCCTTCAGCGAAGCTTTCAAGGCGAAGAACCGGGAGACCGGGGAACTCGTCGTCCTCAAGTTCCCTGACCCGGCAATCCTCGGCGACCTCGCCACCTACGAGCGATTCAAACGCGAGACCGAGATTGGCGAACGCCTCGCTCACCCCAACATTCAGCGCGTCCTCGGGTCCGGCGAAGGCCCCTCAGGCCCGTATCTCATCCTGGAGTACGCCGAGGGCGATTCCCTCCGCCACTTCCTGCGGGAACATCCTCAGCTGCCGTTAGCAGAGGCCCTCTCAATTACCCGACAGATAGCAAGCGCTCTCGAATACGCCCACGACTGTGGGGTTTTTCATCGCGATGTGAAGCCAGAGAACCTGATCTACTCGCCTGACGGCACGATCCACGTCGTTGACTTCGGAATCGCACTGCTTGAAGGCGCCCGCCGCGTCACCTGGCGATTCCTCTCCAGCACGATGGGCACCCCGGATTACATGTCCCCCGAACAGATCGAAGGCAAGCGAGGCGACGGACGCTCAGATCTCTATTCGCTGGGCGTGATCCTGTACGAGCTCCTGGCCGGCAGGGTCCCCTTCCCCGGCGACAACGCCCTGTCCGTGATGAGCCAGCATGTCTCGGCGCCCGTGCCGCCGCTACGGGAATTCAACCGGACGGTCCCGGAGTCCGTCGAGCGCATCACGTTAAAGCTGTTGAGGAAGAACCCCGCCGACCGGTACCAGACCGCGTCGCAGCTCTTGTCGGACCTTGCCCACTACCAAGAACTCGACCTGTCGCGGTTCGTTTTTGAACCTGAGCACGTCAGCGTCCCGATGGACAGCGAACGGAGGGCCATGCTCATCGGACTCGGTATTGGAGTCGGATTCTTCGTCCTCGCCGGGCTCGCCATCGCGATTACCGTGGTGCTCCAACGAAGTGGAATGATATGAACGTGAAGAAATCCATCCAGGACATCGTCGCCGAGGAACGGATTGAGTTCATCGATTTGCAGTTCGTCGATGTGACCGGGGCCGTGAAGAGCGTCACCATTCCCGCTGCACGGATCCAGCACGTCGAAGGACATCGCCAGTGGTTTGACGGCTCTGCCGTGGAGAGCTTCGCCCGGACTTCTGAAAGCGACATGTACCTGAAGCCCGACCCGTCCACGTTCGCGGTGCTCCCCTGGCTGCGCAACGGAGAACGCACGGCCCGGGTCATCTGTGACGTCCATGCACCGAACGGCGAACCGTTCGCCGGCGACCCGCGTTTCATCCTGAAGAGCGTGCTGCACGATGCCGCCGAGGCAGGTCTCACCTACAAGGTCGGCCCGGAGGTCGAGTTCTTCCTCTTCCGTACGCCTCTCGGCGCGACTCTGCAGACGCATGACTCCGCCAGTTACTTCGACCTCTCCACCGACCTCGGATACCAGGTCCGCAAGGAGATGGTCCGCGAACTCCAGGGGATGAACATCGAGGTGGAGACGATCCACCACGAGGTGGCACCCGGACAGCACGAAATCGACATCGCTCACGGTGGCGCGCTCGTCACTGCCGACGCTGTCGCGACCCTGAAATGGGTAGTGAGCGAGGTTGCTCAGCGCCACGACCTCCACGCGAGTTTCATGCCGAAGCCGATCTTCGGGGTCGCAGGATCGGGGATGCACATCCACCAGAGCCTGGGCGACGAGAACGGAACGAAGAACCTCTTCTGTGACACCAACAGCCAGTACGGCCTCTCGGACCTGGCGCGCCACTTCATCGCGGGGCAACTCGCCCATGCACGCGGCATGTCAGCCATCCTTGCCCCGCTTGTGAACTCCTACAAACGGCTGGTGGCGGGCTATGAAGCGCCAGTTCACTTGAGCTGGGCTCGAGTGAACCACTCCGCGCTGATTCGCGTCCCGGAAACGGCTCCAGACACCCCCGAAACCACCCGGGTCGAGTTGCGGATGCCCGACCCGAGCTGCAACCCCTACCTCGCGTTCGCGGTGATGCTCGGCGCCGGCCTCGACGGTATCGCCCGCGAGCTACCACTCCCTGAACCGATCGAGGAGAGCCTCTATGCGTTTGGGCCACAGCGCTCGGACAAGTTCAACGTCCGCCTTCTGCCGGCCAATCTCAAGGAGGCACTTGACGAACTGGCGAAGGACGAGGTCATTTGCGACCTCCTTGG
>DATCGT010000179.1:0-24406 GCA_036508775.1 Tepidiformaceae bacterium
CGCGAGATCGAAGACGTATCGCCGTGGCTCGACGACGTGACGCTGGCGAAGATCCGCCGGAGTTCCGGGGAAGGCCCGATTGGGGCCCTGAAGCCCATCTTCGACGCGCTGGGTGGGACCGTGACCTACGAGCAGCTGGCGATTGCGAGGGCGTTCCTCAACCGGCCCGGCCAGTAGGCGGGCGGTAGCGGCAGAGGCCGTCTATTATCGACGCCATGCCTGAAACCCGACCCCACGAGTGGATCCCGTCGGACCGAAGCGCCCCCGGGCATCGCTTCCTTCGCGCGGGCTAGCCCGGCGTGGGAGAGCTCGCGGCACTCGTTGCGGCACTGAACTGGTCCTGCGTCAGCGTGCTGTTGGCGCGCCTCTCGGGGAAAACCTCCCCGGTCGTCCTGAGCGGCCTTCGACTCTCGATCGCGTCCTGCGTCCTTCCCTTCATCCTCCTCGCCTCGGGGCAGGCGGGTGACATCGCCGCGGCTCCGTGGACGGCCATCGTCGCGATGGTTGGCAGCGGGTTCATCGGCTACGGGCTCGGCGACACGATGTACATCCGAGCGCTCCAGCTGAAGGGCCTGCAGCACACCTTCCCCATCACGACCGCGATCTTCATCGGGCTGACTGTGGTGGGAGGGGCTCTCTTCCTCGGGGAGACAGTCACGTGGGGGTTGCCGGCAGGGGCGCTGCTCATCGGCGCCGGGGTCTATGCGATCGTCGTGCAGGGCGCCGGGTCGGGGCGGATGGAGCCGGTGGCGGCGGCGGAACCCGCCCTCGCCACGCTTGTCGAGATGACCGAGGAGCCGTCGGCGGCCGTGGGCCGCCTGTCAAATGCCACGGGGTACCTCTTCATGGTCGCGACCGGAATTGTCTGGGCCGCGGCGACGCTCTGGCTGGCTTCGGGGCGGAAGGACCTGGGAGCGGTTGCGGCGGGATCGCTGCGCGCACCGGCCGGGGCGGTTGGGCTGATCTGCTTCGCGCTCGCCACCCAGCGGAAGGCACTCTTCGAGCCATTCAAGGATCGGCGGCACATTGGGCTGATCGCTGTCGCGGGGCTGGCCGGTACGGCCTTCGGGAGCCTGCTCTACGTCTACGCGGTGGGAGCGGCCGGGGCCGGGCGGACAGCAGTACTGAACGCGACCGCGCCGGTGATGGGGATGCCGCTATCGGTGCTGTTCCTCGGGGAGAAGCTCACGAAGAGAATCGCAATCGGCACGGCGGTCTGCGTCGTTGGGATTGTGATGGTGGTGAGCTAAATGGGAAGGGGACTGGAGCCTCCTCACGGACTCGAACCGTGGACCTACGCTTTACGAAAGCGTCGCTCTACCAGCTGAGCTAAGGAGGCGCAGGCCTAAAAGTAGCGGCGGCGCCCTTCAATGTCTATCGCGGAGCGCCCTGGCGGCCGGTGTCGAGGCGCTCGAAGGCGACCGCCGCCGCCCCGAGGAGGCCCGCGTCGTCGCCGAGTTCGGTGAGTCGCACGGGCGTCCCGGAAGCCGGGCCGTAGGCGATGGAGTAGATCGCGCCGCGCATCGGGCCGAGGAGCATTTCGCCCATGCCGAGGAGGCCGCCGCTCAGGGTGATGGCGTCGGGGTTCAGGACGTTCGCCAGTCCGCCGAGGGCGAGGCCGAGGAGGTGGCCGCCGTGCCGGATCTCTGCTTCCGCCGGGCCCTCGCCAGCTTTCGCGGCGGCGAGGAGGTCGGCACCGGTGAATGGCCGTTCCCCGGCGATTGCGGCAAGGGTGGGGGACTTTCCGCTGGCGGCGAGGCGGCGTGCCCGTTCACCGAAGGCGGTGCCGCTGACGAGCGCTTCCAGACAGCCCCGTGACCCACAGGCGCATACGGGACCCGAAGGATCGATGATCATGTGGCCAATCTCACCGGCGAAGCCCTTCGCGCCGCGGTAGAGACGGCCGTCGATGACGATACCGCCGCCGATCCCGGTGCCGAGGGTGGCGTGGAGGAGGTGCCGGGTTCCGCGTCCGGCGCCGAATCGGAACTCACCCAGGGCGGCGACGCTGGCGTCATTTTCTATGTAGACGGGGAAGCCCAACCGGGTGGCGATTGGCGCCGCCAGGGCGAGATCGCGGAATGCGGGGATGTTGGGCGCGAGGATGACCTTGCCTTCGTCGCCGTTGATGAGGCCCGGCGTGCCCAGGGCCGCAGCGGCCGGGGCTTCCTCCGCCTGCGCGACCACGGCGACGAGCAGGTCAGCGATCGCGGTGATGAGTTCGTCGGCGGATGCGCGGGCAGGAGTAGGACATTCGGAACGGTGGCTGACCTTGCCGGCATGGTCGACGAGGGCGGCGCGGAGATGCGTTCCTCCGAGGTCAGCGGCGAGGACGGTCTGAGCCATTTGCTCACTGTAGCGGTGGCGCGCCCGTCATTCCACGAAGAAGGGCGGCTCCATCACTGGAGCCGCCCCGGATGTGTGCCGCGGAGGACGCGATTAGCGCCGGCGGGCGATCTTGTCGACTTCGGCGAGTTCGTCGGCGGTGAGGTGCCATTCGCCGGCGGCGACGTTCTGTTCGACCTGCTCGGGCTTCGTCGCGCCTGAGATCACGCTGCCGACGTACGGCAGGCTGGCGAGCCATCCGATCGCCAGGTCGAGCATGGTGTGGCCGCGGGCTTCGGCGAACTCTGAGAGGCCCTGGAGCGTCTGCCAGTTGCGGTCGTTGAGCATGCGCTCGGCGGCCGGGCCCATCGCGGTCAGGCGAGCTCCTTCGGGCATAGGCTCGCCCTTCCTGTATTTGCCGGTGAGGAAGCCGCTCGCGAGCGGGAAGAACGGCAGGATGCTGACGCCGAACTCTTTGCAGGAGGGGACCAGGTCAGCCTCAACGCCGCGCTCGAGGAGGTTGTACTGGTTCTGGGCGGAGATGAACGGGGTGAGGTGTTCCGCCTTGGCAATGTAGTGCGCCTGGGCGGTCTGCCAGCCCGAGAAGTTCGAGTGGCCGATGTAACGGACCTTGCCCGAGCGGACGAGGTCGTCGAGGGCACGCATGGTCTCTTCGATCGGCGTCTTCGGGTCCGGGCGGTGGATCTGGTAGAGGTCGATGTAGTCGGTGCCCAGGCGCTTCAGGCTGGCCTCGACGGCATTGATGATGTAGCGGCGCGAGCCGCCTGCCATGAAGGGGCCTTCGCCCATCGGGCTCGCGAACTTGGTCGCGACGATGACGGCCTGGCGCTTTCCCTTCAGGGCCAGGCCGAGGTACTCCTCGGAGAGGCCGCGGGGGCCATAGACGTCGGCCGTGTCGAAAAGGGTGACACCGAGGTCGAGGGCCTTGTTCACGATTGCGGCGGTGGCGTCCGCGTCGCAGCGGCGACCGAAGTTGTTACAGCCCAGGCCGACGATTGAGACCTGGAGGCCGGAATTTCCGAGGTTGCGGTACTCCAAAGGGAGGACTCCTTCTTACGAATAGTGAGGTGCGCGGCATTGTACCCCAACACCGGGATCAATCCATGCGAGAGGCAAACGGGCTTTCCGAAGCGGTGGCGCGACGGCCTGCGAAAGGTCAGCTGGTGAAGCGGACGACCGGGTTGCTGCGGGCCCAGAGTTCTTCGAGGCGATAGAAGGCCCGCTGTTCGGGCGCGAAGACGTGCACGATGAGATCGCCGAAGTCGAGGAGCATCCAGCCGCTCTCGGCGGTTCCTTCGCGGTGGCGGAGGTCGTGACCTTCGGGCTTGAGGGCTCTCTCCAGGTAGTCGGCGAGGGCGCTAAACTGAAGTGGCGACTGGGCCGTGGCGATCACGAAGAAGTCCGTGAACGAAGACGTCTTGGAGATGTCGATCAGCGCAATGTCGAGCGCCTGGTGTTCAGAAAGAACGTCGACGGCCAGGTTAGCGAGGCTTTCGGAATCCAGGAAGCGAGCTCCATCCCCGTAAATGGGGCTCAAAGGATCTTACCATAGCCGTGCATGCCTCCCGCGTTGTCATTGGAATGTCCGGTGGAGTCGACAGTTCCGTCGCGGCGGCGCTGCTCGTCGACCAGGGTTACGAAGTCATCGGCGTGACCATGCGCCTCTGGACGGAGCAACGACCCGAGGAGTTCAGCGGGCACCAGTCGTGCTGCAGCGTAGAGGACATCGACGACGCCCGCCGGGTGGCCGGCCAGCTCGGCATCCGCCACTACGTTGTGAATTTCGAGGACGAGTTCCGTGAGAAGGTGGTCGAACCGTTCGTGGCCGACTATGCCGCGGGACGGACGCCCAACCCCTGCGTGCGCTGCAACGAACACATCAAGTACCGGGCTCTGATTGAGCGGTTGCCGACGTTTGAAGCCGACTACATCGCGACGGGCCACTATGCGCGGGTCGAACGCCGCGAGGACGGCCAGGTCCACCTGCTGCGCTCGAAGGAAGTGGCGAAAGACCAGTCGTATGTGCTCTACATGCTGGGGCAGGAACAGCTTGGGCGGCTCCTGCTGCCGATCGGCGATTCGACGAAGCCCGAGGTGCGGGCGCACGCCCGGCGGCTAGGGCTGGATGTAGCGGAGAAGCGGGACAGCTACGAGATCTGCTTTGTGCCGGGCAACGACTACCGAACGTTCATCGCGGAGCGGGTCGCGCCTGTGCCCGGGGAGATGCGCGATGGGTCGGGTGAGGTCCTGGGCAGCCACAACGGAGTCGCCGGGTACACCGTCGGTCAGCGCAAAGGGCTCGGGCTATCTGTGGGCGAGCCGCGCTTCGTGACGGGGATCGACGCGGTGGCGAACGTGGTCGTCGTGGGGCCGGAAGAGGAACTGTTCACGGACACCGTTGACGTGAGCGAGGTCAGCTGGATCAGCGGTCACGAAATGCCCACGGGGATGCGGCTCGAAGCGAAGGCACGTTACAAGGCAGAACCGGCCGCCGCGACTCTGTTGGCAGCCGGTTCAGGGCAGGCAACCGTGCGATTCGAGCGCGCGCAACGTGCGGTCACCCCGGGGCAAGCGATCGCCTTCTATTGGGGCGAGGAAGTCCTGGGCGGCGGAACGATCGAGCGGACCTGGCGGTCGACGTAGCCCTCACCCCGACCCTCTCCCATCGCGATGGGAGAGGGGGTTCTCCGCAGCGATTTCTCTCAGCCAGGCAACGAAAAGGGGCAGCCAACCGGCTGCCCCTTCACTGATGGTCGATCGCGAGAACTAGGCCTGCGGAGCGCCGGCCCCTTCCCGGGTGAAGACGGAGCCGAAAGTCTGGGGGAACTCGCGGAACATCTCATCGACGGTCCACATCTTGTCGCCCTGCAGGATGACCTGGTTCTCGATGTTGCTGTAGAGGGTGACGCCGTAGCCCATGACGCCGAAGCAGCGGCCGGTGACGCGAGCGCCCTGGTCGCTGGCCAGGTAGACGAGCGGGATGGCGACGTTCGCGGGGCTCATGACGTCGTTGTCGGGGCCCCAGTTTCCGCCGCCGCGGTCGGTGGGGATCGTGGCGGTCATGCGGGTGGCGGCACCCGGGGCGATGGAGTTGGCGGTGACGCCGTAGCGGCCGAGGGCGCGAGCGCAGGAGAGGGTAAGGCCCCAGATGCCCATCTTGGCGGCAGCGTAGTTGGGCTGGCCGGGCGCGCCGAAGAGGCCGGAACCGGAGGTGAAGTTAATGAGGCGGCCACCCTGGCGAGCCTGTCGCCAGTGGATGGAGGCGAAGCGGGTGGTGGCGTAGGTGCCGCGGAGGTGGACCTTGATGACGGCGTCCCAGTCCTCGGCGGTCATGTTGAAGATCATGCGGTCGCGGAGGATTCCTGCGACGTTGACGAGGATGTCGAGCTTGCCCCAGGCGTCGAGGGAGGTGCGGATGAGCTCCTCGGCCTGGTCCATCTCGGAGATGTCGCCGAAGTTGGCGATGGCCTCGCCGCCGGCGGCTTTGATTTCGTTGACGACCTGTGTGGCGGGGGAGTTGTCCTTGCCTTCGCCATCGACGGAGACGCCGAGGTCGTTGACGACGACCTTTGCTCCCTGCTTGGCGAAGAGGAGTGCGACTTCACGGCCGATGCCGCGACCGGCGCCGGTGATAACGGCAGTCTTGCCTTCGAGCTTCCCGGGCATGATTCATGACCTCCAGCAGCGATGTGAGTTGTAGCGCGGGAAGCGTACGGGAAACGGGGGGCCTTCGGCCAGAGGCAGAGTCGTTGAAGACGAAGGGCAAAGAGAAAGGGGGCAGCCAGACGGCTGCCCCCTTTCAGAAGGTTCGATTGCGAGGACTATGCCTGCGGGGCGGCAGCTTCTTCCTTCGTGAAGATGGAGCCGAAGGTCTGCGGGAACTGCTGGAACATCTCATCGACGGTCCACATCTTGTTCCCCTGCAGGATGATCTCGTTCTCGATGTTGCTGTAGAGGGTCACACGGTATCCGCTGATTCCCCAGCATCGGCCGGTGACGCGGGCGCCCTGGTCGCTGGCCAGGTAGACCAGCGGGACGGCAACGTTTGCGGGGTCGCGCGGGCTGCCGTGCTCGACGGCATCCGAGGTTACGCGGTTGGCGCCGCCAGCTGGCGGGCCACCGGGGCGGTTGACCGGCACGGTGTCGGTCATGCGGGTGGCAGCGCCAGGCCCGATGGAGTTGGCGGTGACGCCGTAGCGGCCGAGGGCGCGGGCGCAGGAGAGGGTAAGTCCCCAGATGCCCATCTTGGCAGCGGCGTAGTTGGGCTGGCCGGGGGCGCCGAAGAGGCCGGAGCTTGAGGTGAAGTTGATGAGGCGGCCACCCTGGCGAGCCTGCCGCCAGTGAATGGAGGCGAAGCGAGTGGTGGCGTAGGTGCCGCGGAGGTGGACCTTGATGACGGCGTCCCAGTCCTCGGCGGTCATGTTGAAGATCATGCGGTCACGGAGGATGCCTGCGACGTTGACGAGGATGTCGAGCTTGCCCCAAGCGTCGAGGGAGGTGCGGATGAGCTCCTCGGCCTGGTCCATCTCGGAGATGTCGCCGAAGTTGGCGATGGCCTCGCCGCCGGCGGCTTTGATTTCGTTGACGACCTGTGTGGCGGGGGAATTGTCCTTGCCTTCGCCATCGACGGAGACGCCGAGGTCGTTGACGACGACCTTCGCTCCTTGTTTTGCGAAGAGGAGTGCGACTTCACGGCCGATGCCGCGACCGGCGCCGGTGATAACGGCTGTCTTGCCTTCGAGCTTCCCAGGCATGATTCATGACCTCCATAGCACGTATTTGTGGCGCGGGAAGCTTACGTGAACGACAGGCGTTCCACCACTATCGGAAAGGTCTCTCCGCGAAACACATCGCCGCATGCCGCGTCTGTACAGTGGAGAGCCCACCCGTGGGCGCCATCACATGGCGTGTGCGGGGCGGGACTCAATTGGCGGAAGGAGCAGGCAACAATGCCAAACCCTGTCGTTCACTTCGAAATCCTGGGCAAAGACGGGAAGAAGGCCCAGCAGTACTACGGGTCGCTGTTCGACTGGAAAATCGACGCGAACAACCCGATGGCCTACGGGCTGGTACACAACGACGGCGAGGGAATCGACGGCGGGGTCGCGCAGGCCGAACAGGGCGGGCCGACCGTCATGTTCTATGTGCAGGTGGATGATCCGCAGAAGTACCTGGACAGGGCGATCGCGCTGGGCGGCAAGCTGGTCATGCCTGTTACGGAGGTCCCCGGGATGGTCACGATGTGCCAGTTCGCGGACCCGGACGGCAACGTTATCGGGATCGTGAAGGCGATGTAGCCTCCACGGCCGCTCGCAGGAGTTCACCAGGTGGGAACCAGCACCCTGGTCGACGGGCACGACAAGGACGACGGTTTCGGGATCAGCGGGAACATCATCCCCACCCGGCACGAGCCGTTTGTGGCGATCTACGTGCGGGTTGCGGATCCGCAGGGCACGCTCGCCGAGGTCGTTCAGCGGGGAGGCCGGGTGCTGCGCGGCGTGACCGACACGCCGGGGCAGGCGACGACGGCGCTTTTCGCGGATCCAGAGGGCAACATCATCGGCCTGGTGAAAGCCTGAATGGCGACCCGCCGAACTTGCCGCGTAGGGGACCCTCTGCTAGCTTGGGTACGCTGTTTCAAGGCACACCATAGGTAATTTTGCCTATAGCTGACAGATTCGGAGGCCGGCCGTTCAGATGCTGAAGCGCCGCCCCGTTCTCTACCGATCAGCGGTGCGACTTTCTCGTGGCCAGCCAGCCCAAAAGGAGGGTAGATGAGCTTCTACGACTCCTGGTCGGCGGTGATGATCGCCGCAATCGCCGGGTTCGTCCTGGTCTTCACCGCACTGATCGCGCCGAAGCTGCTTGCTCCCTACGCCCGCGAGCGCGGCAAGGCGATCAGCTATGAGTGCGGCATGCTGCCGATTGGGCGGAACTGGGCACAGGTCCACGTCCGCTATTACCTGCTGGCGATTCTCTTCCTCATCTTCGACGTCGAGACGGTGTTCATCTTCCCCTGGGCGATCACGTTCCAGAGCCTCCCGCATTTCGTGTTCTACGAGATGCTCGTCTTCATCGGGGTTCTCGCGATGGGCCTTGTCTATGCATGGCGCCGCGGCGTACTGGAGTGGCGATGAGCAACGAACCCTCGCTCGAGAAGTACGTGCCGGACTTCGGCAACGAGGCGCTCAGACTGACGCCGGTCGAGCTCCCGCAGATGCACTCCGCTTATAAGGTTGTGCTCCCGGGCGTGATGCAGACGGGTGTCGACACAATCCTCGCGATGGGGCGGAAGAGTTCGCTGTGGCCGATGACGTTCGGTCTCGCCTGCTGCGCCATCGAGATGATCGGGACGTTCATGTCGAACCATGACCTCGACCGCTTCGGGATCGTGCCGTGGCCGAGCCCGCGCCAGAGCGACGTGATGATCGTCTCGGGCACGGTGACGAAGAAGATGGCACCGGCGATCAAGCTGCTCTACGAACAGATGCCGAACCCGAAATGGGTAGTCAGCATGGGCGCCTGCGCGACGAATGGCGGCCCGTACACCGAGTACGACCGCGTCTTGCAGGGTGTGGACAAGATCATTCCCGTTGACGTCTACGTGCCCGGTTGTCCGCCCCGCCCGGAGTCGTTGATGGAAGGCCTGATCGCCCTCCAGGACAAGATCATGGAAGAGAAGAAGAGGTTCGGATGACGCAGGACTCCCCGGCGAAGTCGCAGCGTCCCGCCGCCGGCCTTGCGGACGAGATCGCAAAGGCTCTTCCGGGGATCCCGGTCCAGGCAGTGGAGACGACGACCGACCTCGACCTCACGGTCGAGGTGGCGAACCTGAAGCCGTTCGTGCAGGGCCTCCGGGACCGGCTCGCCTTCGACCTGCTACGCAACATCGTCGGGATTGATTTCGAAGCCGATGGGATGGCGCTGAAGTACCAGTTCTACTCGTTCAAAGATAACCGGGCGCTGCAGCTGACTGTCACGACCGGGAGCGGCCACCCGCACGTCCCGTCCCTTGTAGACCTCTACCCGGCGGCCGACTGGCACGAGCGCGAAGCGGCAGAGATGTTGGGTTTCGTCTTCGATGGTCATCCCAACCTGAAGAACCTGCTGCTGGAGGAAGACCTCCACATCCATCCCCTTCTGAAAGCGCATCCCCTCCAGGTCGGCGAGGTCTTCCAGGGGATTGAGTCTGGCCCAGTAGGGTTCCCGTCATGACGCACTGGCCCGAACAGCTCGTCAGTTCGCGCGAGGCTGAGTTCGACACGGTCGACATGACCATCAACATCGGCCCCCAGCACCCGGCGACGCACGGCGTGTTCCGGATGGTGCTCAGGGTTGACGGCGAGCTTGTCACCGACTGCGAGCCCTATATCGGCTACCTGCACCGCGGGCTCGAGAAGCTGACCGAGAACCACGACTACCGCCAGGCGATGGGCTGGTGGGACCGCACCGACTACCTGGCCGGGCTTTGCTGCGAAGGTGCCTACTGCATGGCGGTCGAGAAGCTGGCCGGGATGCAGGTCCCCGAGAGGGCGGAGTACATCCGCGTCATCATGATGGAGCTCTCGCGGATCAGCTCGCACTTCATGTTCCTCGGCGCCTTCGGCGCTGACGTCGGGTCGTTCGGGACGAGCTTTGCCTACGCCTGGCGCGAACGCGAGCGAATCTACGACCTCTTCGAAGAGGTCGCGGGCGACCGCATGTTCCCCACGTACTTCCGCCCGGGCGGGATCACGATGGAGCTGCCCGAGAACTTCGAGGCGCGCTGCCGGCAGCTGCTCGGCCAGATCCGCCAGGGGATCGAGGACCTGGACGGCCTCCTGACGGGCAACGAGATCTTCATCGAGCGCTGCTGCAACCTGTCGCCGCTCGACACCGAACGGGCGATCGCTCTCGGGATCACCGGGCCGATTCTCCGGGCGACAGGACTTGCCTGGGACATCCGCAAAGCGGAGCCGTACAGCATCTACGACCGCCTGACGTTCGATATCCCGGTCGGGCGCCAGGGCGACATCTTCGACCGCTTCTTCGTGCGGCTCAGCGAGATGTACCAGAGCTGCCGGATTATTGAGCAGTGCCTCGCGGACATGCCGAAGAAGGGACTCATCCTCGATCCGAAGCTGCCCAAGACGCTGCGCATCGACAAGAAAGAGTGTTACGTCCGCAATGAGGGGACGAAGGGCGAGTACGGCGTCTATGCGTTGGCGCGGGGCGGAACGAAGCCATACCGGATGAAGCTCCGGTCGCCCTCCTTCTGCAACCTCTCGGCGCTGCGCGAGATGGTGGTCGGGAACTACGTGGCCGACGCGGTCCTCATCCTCGGATCGCTCGATATCGTGTTGGGCGAGGTGGACAAATGAGCTTCGGCAACGCGTTCTTCGGCTACAGCTGGATTGATGCGATCATCCGCGTCGTCATCGTGATCGGCGTGATGACGGTGACCGTGGTCTATCTCACCTACGGCGAACGGAAGTTCGTGGCCCGGTTCCAGCAGCGCCTGGGGCCTACGCGGACCGGCCCGATCGGGCTGTGGCAGGGCTTCGCCGATGCGCTGAAGCTGCTTACTAAAGAAGACATCCGGCCGACGAACGCCGACCGCTGGGTGTTCGAGTTCGCGCCCTACGCGACGTTCATCCCGGTCCTGATGGTGCTCATCGTTCTCCCGTTCGCGCGCGACTGGGGGGTGCGGAACCTTTCACTCGGGATGCTATACGTCTTCGCGGTCCTCGGGCTGAACATCGTCGGGATCATGATGGCGGGCCTCGGAGCGGGGAATAAGTTTGCGCTCCTCGGAGGCGTCCGGGCGGCGGCACAGATGATTAGCTACGAGATACCGCTGGTGCTATCGCTGCTGGCCGTGGCGATGATTGCGGGTACGCTCGACCTCGACAAGATCGCCCTGCTGCAGGCCCACCGGCCGTTCATTCTCCTCCAGCCGCTCGCGTTCCTCATCTTCGCGACGGCGATGCTTTCGGAATTGCACCGCGCGCCCTTCGACATCCCGGTCGCGGAGTCGGAGATCGTCGGCGGGTTCGTGGTCGAGTTCTCGGGCATTCGCTGGAGCATGTTCCAGTTGACCGAGTACGCCTCGATGTGGGGATTCAGCATCTTCGGCAGTGTCATCTTCTTCGGCGGGTGGGCGTTCCCGAAGGGCCTCGACTGGGGCTGGGGCTGGCAGCTCGCGCTGACGTTCATCAAGAGCGGCGCCTTCATCCTCGCGATCATGTGGGTACGCACGACCGTTCCTCGCCTGAGGATCGACCAGCTGATGAGCTTCTGCTGGAAGGTGCTGCTGCCGCTTTCGCTCGTTCAATTGCTGGTGAACGGGTTCGTCCTTGAATACGGCTGGCCGCAGGAGGTCCTCAGCCTGACGAGTCTCGCGGGTGCGGCGTTCCTCATCGCGGTCATCTTCAGGCGCGCCGCCCGCCGTCCCTCGAAGACGAAGCTGGTGGGGGCATATCGCCAGGCGCAGGTGCCAGAATGAAAGGAATCCTGAAGGGCCTCGGCACGACGCTGTCCACTTTCGCGCGGAAGCGGGTCACGCTCGAGTACCCGGACGTGCATCATCCGCTGCCGGTGCGGCAGCGCAGCTTCCCGGTGCTCACCTGGGACTTCGATCAGAACGAGCCGTGCTGCACGGGCTGCAATATCTGCGTCCGCAACTGCCCGGTCGACTGCATGACGGCGATCATGCACGACAACCCGAAGCACGCCGAAGGCACGAGCGACCGGCGGAAGATCGTTGAGAAGTTCTGGATCGACTATGGGCGTTGCATGCGCTGCAACATCTGCGTGGAAGTCTGCCCGTTCGAAGCGATCGTGATGGACAACAACTGGAGCGGGCACGAGCACTCGGTCTATGACCGCCTCGACCTGCACATGGACATCGATGAACTGATGAAGGCGAGCCGCGAAGGCCGACTCAACCTTCCCTTCCAGCCGGAAGACACGATCGAAGCGCTGGTCGCGGAGCTTTCGGGTGCCGAGGCACCGGAGCTGCCCTTCAAGGTATCGCTACCAGAGGCGCGCCAGCGCCAGCTCGAACGAATCGCGCGGGGCGAAGCCGCCGCAATCCAGCTTCGCGAGCCCGAGAAGCCGAAGGCAGCCGCAGTCGCGGCTGCGACTCCCGGTGGCGAAGAAGTCGAGGTACTGTCCGAGTCGAAGATCCGCGCCAGGCGGATGCGAGCCGAGCGCCAGGCGAAGGAATTCACGGACAAGGGCGAAGCCGTCCCGGCCGAGATCCTTGCCGCGGTCGAGCTCTACACGAATATGAAGCCGGGAGAGGCGGCCAGCGGAGGCGGTGCCCCTGCTGCTGCCGCTGCAGCGGCTCCTCGCGGGGAGTTCCCGCCGGGCATCGGTACGGGGCCCAAGGGCGATCCGAACTCTCCCGAAAAGGTGCGCGCGCGGCGGATGCGTGCCGAGCGCAAGGCGAAAGAAGCACAGGCGGCGGGTGAGCCCATTCCCGAGGACGTCGTGCAGACGCTCTACGAGCTGGGCAGTGAACTGTCACCAGGCGGTGGTGTCTGGGCAACGCTGGGCGGCGCGACCGCGGTCGCTGCGGTCCCTGCCGAAGCTGCGGCGGCTCCCGAGTTCCCTCCGGGGATTGGCATCGGGCCGAAGGGCGATCCGAACTCACCGGAGAAGGTGCGCGCGCGGCGGATGCGGGCCGAGCGCCAGGCGAAGGAAGCACTGGCGAAGGGCGAACCCATTCCCGAGGAAGTGCTCGCCACGATCAAAGAACTCGGTGGAAAACTGCCGGAAGGGGCGGGCCAGTGACAGAAGTGCTCTGGTGGTTCTTCGCGGCCATCATCGTGGCCGCTTCCCTTGGGGTTGTCGTCGCCCGGTCGGTCATCCACTCGGCGATCTTCCTCATCGGCAGCCTGGCCGGCGTCGGGGCGATGTATGTCTTCCTGACGGTCGACTTCCTGGCGCTGGTCCAGTTCCTCATCTATGGCGGAGCCGTCACCGTCCTCATCCTGCTGGCGCTGATGCTCACGCGGGCGGACGTCACCGGGATTCCCGAGAAGCTGAATGGCCCGCAGGCGCCGTTCGCGGCGCTCGTCGGGGCGGGGTTGATGGCGATCCTCATCGGGGTGGCGGTCGGCACGACGTGGCCGGGGGATGTGAGTGGCAGGGCCCTCAACGTCCCGATCGAACTGATAAGCCAGAAGCTCTTCCTGGACTACGGACCGCCCTTTGTGATCGCCTCAGTTCTCTTGCTGGTAGCTCTGGTCGGGGCGATCATCCTTGCTCGGCAAGAGGAGGGCGAGTAGGACAATGGTGCCTCTCGATAACTACCTCGTCCTCAGTGCCATCATCTTCTCCATAGGCGTATACGGTGTACTCGCGCGTCGCAGCGCGGTGCTGATCCTGATGAGCGTCGAATTGATGCTGAATGCGGTCAGCCTGAACTTCGTTGCCTTCGCGGCGTATCTCGATCCGACCCGGATTACGGGCGCGATCTTCGCGGTCTTTGTCATCACTGTTGCCGCTGCGGAAGTGGGCCTCGCGCTCGCAATCGTCATTCGATTGTTCCGCAATCGGGCGACAGCAAACGTCGACGAGGCGGCAAGCCTCAAGTGGTAGGTAACCTCAGGAGATCGCATGGGAGCTGAACAGGCCTGGCTGCTGGCTGCCGTCCCGGCGGGCATGTTTGTCGTGCTTGCCCTCTTTGGACGTTACCTGCCGCGCAAGGGCGACTTTCTTGGCGTCCTCGCGATCGGCACGTCGTTCGTGCTCTTCTTCTTCGTCCTGCACAACTTCCTGAACGCGGGCGAAGCGAACTGGCCCATGACCCGGGACATCCGCTGGTCGGACATCGGCGCGTTCCATTTGCGGATGGGGATCGCGGTCGACCAGATCACGATCGTGATGTTCGGCGTCGTCACCACCGTCGCGCTGATGGTGAACATTTTCTCCATCGGCTACATGAAGGGAGAGCCACGCTACTGGTGGTTCTTCGCGGTCCTGCAGCTCTTCGCGGCGTCGATGCTCATGCTCGTGATGGCCGACAACCTGCTGTTGCTCTACATCTCGTGGGAGCTGGTCGGCGCCTGTTCCTTCCTGCTCATCGGGTTCTACTGGGAGAAACGGAGTGCCACCGAGGCGGCGAAGAAGGCGTTCATCACGACACGCGTCGGTGATGTCGGCCTGCTGATCGGGATCATCCTGCTCCACAAGGCCACCGGCACTTTCAACATCCAGGCGATCATCGAGCAGGCGAAAGCCGGCGAAATCGGTTCGACATACCTCTTCGTCTCCATGTGCTTCGTCTTCCTCGGAGCGATGGGCAAGAGCGCCCAGGTCCCGTTCCACGTGTGGCTGCCGGACGCTATGGAAGGCCCGACCCCGGTCAGCGCCCTCATCCATGCGGCGACCATGGTGGTCGCGGGCGTCTATCTCACGGCGCGGATGCTGCCCGTCTTCGAGGTCGCCGACGGCATGATGCTGATCATCACGCTCGTCGGGCTGACGACGGCGCTGGTGACGGGATTCATCGCGCTCGCGCAGACGGATATCAAGAAGGTCCTTGCCTACTCGACGGTGGGGCAACTCGGGTTCATGTTCGTCGCGCTCGGCTGCGGACGCCCGGACGCGGCGATGTTCCACCTGATGACGCACGCGTTCTTCAAGGCGCTCCTCTTCCTGGGCAGCGGCTCGGTGATTGCGGCCACGCATCACAACCAGGAGATGGACAAGCTCGGCGGGCTCTGGAAGAAGATGCCGATCACGGGAACGACCTTCCTGGTTGGGTCACTGGCGCTCGCGGGCGTCGTGCCGCTGGCCGGCTTTTGGAGCAAGGACGAGATCCTGGCGGGTACCCAGACCTGGAGCGGCGGCTGGGTGACGATCGTGCTCGGGTTCGCCGCGATCATGACGGCGTTCTACACGACGCGTCTGTTCATCCGGACGTTCCTTGGCAAGCCACTCGACCAGCACGTCCACGACCACACGCACGAATCACCGGCGGTCATGACGCTGCCCCTGATCTTCCTGGCGATCCTCGCCGCTATCTCCGGACTCGTCGTCTTTAACGGCGTAGGAAAGGCGCTGGGCTTCCCCGGAGGATTCACCGAGTTCGTCTTCCTCGAGGAGCCGGAGCGCTACCACATCGACTGGGCCCTTGCGGGCGGCTCGGTGGTTCTCGCCGTCGTCGGCATCTACTTCAGCAGCTGGATGTACTGGGGCGGCAGCCTCGTTCGTTCGACCCGGCTGGCGGAGTTCCAGCCGCGCATCTACGAGATGCTGCAGCGGAAGTTCTACTTCGACGAGCTCTACCAGGGGGCGATTGACCGGGGAGTGCTCGGGTTCAGCTACATCGTGTCCTGGTTCGACCGCTACGTGGTGAACGACACCGGCGTCGACGGCTCGGCGCAGATGACGGGCTATTCGGGGTTCCTGCTGAAACATCTTCAGACCGGCAAGGTACCGAACTACGCGATGGGCATCGCCCTCGGCGTGGTCGTACTGGCAGCAGCCGGACTTGTGGTAAGGGGCTAGAGCATGACCTTCGATGAGCGCCAGGGGTACGTCGTGCTCGCCACACTGGCAGCTCCCTTGCTGGCGATGGTGCTGCTCTTCTTCGTGCCTGGCTCGAAGAAGATGCTGGCCCGCTACATCTCCCTCGGCTTCGCGACGATCATGCTCGGGCTTTCGGTGTACATCTTCGTTGCCTACCAGGTGCACGGCGGCGACATCCAGATGGAACTCCGCTGGGGGTGGGTCCAGAACGTATCGTTCCTCAAGGATGGGATTAGCCTCCACCTCGGCATCGATGGCATCAGCGCGCTGATGACGCTGCTGACCGGCGTCGTCGCCTTCGCCGGCACGCTGGTCGCCTGGAAGATCGATTTCCGCACGAAGGACTTCTACATCCTCTACTGGATGTTGATTGGCGGCGTCTACGGGACGTTCTTCTCGCTCGACCTTTTCTTCTTCTTCTTCTTCTACGAACTCGCGGTTGTGCCGCTGTACATGCTTATCGGCATCTGGGGTTCGACCCGGAAGGAGTACGGCGCGATCAAGCTGACGCTCATGCTGGTGGGCGGCTCCGCGCTGATCTGGATCGGCATCTTCGCCACGGTTCACCAGGCGGGACTCGGCACGTTCGACCTGCCTGCCCTCTGGAAGGCCGGCGCGGACGGTACCCTGACGCCCGAGTTCCAGAAGATCTTCTTCCCGTTCTTCGTGGTGGGCTGTGGCGTGCTGGCCGCGATGTGGCCGCTGCACACGTGGTCGCCTGACGGCCACATGGCCGCGCCTACCGCCGTTTCAATGGTCCACGCGGGCGTCCTGATGAAGCTCGGCGCGTTCGGAATCATTCGCCTTGGCATCCAGCTAATGCCTATCGGGGCGAGCTTCTGGATGCCGGGGCTCATGGTCCTGGGCGTCATCGGCGCGCTTTACGGAGCGACGGCGGCACTGACGCAGCGCGACTTCAAGCTGATTTCGGGCTACAGCTCGGTCAGCCACATGGGGTACGTGCTCATGGGGCTGGCGACGCTGAACCAGATCGGCGTCACCGGCGCCGTGCTCCAGATGTTCAGTCACGGAGTCATGACGGCTCTCGTCTTTCTCATGATTGGCGCGCTCTACGACCAGGCGCATACCCGCGACCTGAAGGACTTCGGCGGCCTCGGCAAGGTCATGCCGATGTGGGTAATCTTCTACACGATCGCTGGACTCGCGAACGTGGGGCTCCCGGGGCTCTCAGGGTTCACGGCGGAGTTCCACATCTTCGTCGGCACGTTCCAGACCTACCCGGTCTTCGGCGCACTCGCGATTTTCGCGGCGGCACTGGCGGCGGCCTACATGCTTCGCATGTTCTCGATTGTGTTCTTCGGTCCGTTCAACCCGCGCTGGTCCAGCCTGCGCGACATCACCCCGCTCGAAACGGTCTCGGGAGGCCTCCTCATCGGAGCAATGCTGGCCATGGGCATCTGGTGGGCGCCCTTCATTGACCGGGTCGGACATACGGTCACGCTGCTGCCGGGGGTGACGGGCTAATGCGCGACTACACGATCTTCATCCCCGAATACGTGGCGGCCGGGTCTGCCGTTGCGATCGTCGCTATCGAGTTGATCTGGCCGCGCTTCCGCAAGGATGCACTCGCCTACCTGACGGCCATCGCCGCGCTGGGGTGGTTCGTCGCGAGCCTCTTCTTCGTCGGCAAGACCCCGGGGGACTTCCAGGGGCTCATCCGCACCGACAACTTCACGTCGTTCTTCCGTCTTCTCGGGTCGGGCATCGTCTTCGTGGTCGCGCTGATGTCGGCGACGTACATGCGAGAGCGGACGAAGGCCGCCGCCGAGTACTACGGGCTGTTGCTGATCGCCGGGGTAGCGATGGTCTACATGGCGGCGGCGCGTGAACTGATCACGGCCTATATCTCGCTGGAACTGCTGAGCTTCTCGCTGTACATCCTCGTGGGGTACCTGAAGCGCGACAACCTGAGCAGCGAGGCGAGCCTGAAGTACATCCTCCTCGGCGCCTTCTCCAGCGCGATGCTGCTGTATGGCCTGAGCATCCTCTACGGCGTGACCGGGACCACGAGCTACGACGGCGTGGCCCAGGCGCTCGCGACCCGTGCCGGGACGACTGACAGCGCCGTTGTCGTCAGCCTGATGCTGGTGCTCGCAGGTGTGGGGTTCAAGGTTTCGGCGGCACCCTTCCACATGTGGGCGCCCGACGCCTACGAAGGCGCGCCGCTCCCGATCACCGCATTCCTCTCGACGGCCTCAAAGGCCGCGGGCTTTGCACTCATCGTGCGGCTGTTCAGCGCGGCCTTCCAGACGAATGCCGTGGAGTGGCGCTGGGCGGTCGCGATTCTCGCGGCGCTCACCATGACGGCCGGCAACCTGATCGCCATCCAGCAGACGAGCATGAAGCGCCTTGTGGCCTACAGCTCGATCGGGCAGGTGGGCTACATGCTGGTGGTCATCGCCGCGATGGGCTACGGCGACGCGAAGGTCGGGCACGACGCGACGGCGGCGCTGCTGCTGCACATCACCGGCTACGTCGTCTCGACGCTGGCACTCTTCGCCGCGCTCACGGCCTACTACAACAAGACCGGAAACGACTCGATCAAGGGCCTGCGCGGCCTCGCTGAGACTCAGCCCTTCCTGGCGGTGGTCATCACCGCATCACTCTTCTCGTTTGCGGGGCTGCCGTTCTTCGCGGGCTTCGCGACCAAGCTGTTCATGTTCCAGGCGAGCACCTCGCACGCGCTCATGTGGCTCATCGGGCTGGCGGTGTTGAACAGCTTCATCAGCCTCTACTACTACCTCATGGTCATACGCCAGATCTACCTGTTCGGGCCCGAAGGCGGCCTGACGCGGTTCCGGGTGAGCCCGGTGCTTGGCGCTGTGGCCGGTGCCCTGCTCCTCGGCGTGCTGTTCATTGGCATCTACCCGGCGCCGGCGTTCCGCGGCGCCGAGCGGGCCGTCAACCCGCTCTTCGACCTCAGTGCGCCCCCGGCACAGATAGCAGGCAAGTAGATTCCGCAGCATCGTCTTAGGTGTTTGCCGCATATCACTGCAAATTCAGACATTCCTCAGCTTTACATAGACCAACGTTGCGAACGCCGTACTACTCTTAGAGCTAGCTGCCGATAATTTCGGCAAGAGCGGCCCACTTGCCGCGGCGGGTTTATGCATCTCATGGAGCAGACACGGGCTAAGCGTGCGGATCGCGTGGTGTTCTACGCGACCCGGCTAACGACGCAGTCGGCGCAGAACATCCTGATCGCCGCCCTGTTCGTCGTCTCGGGCACCGGATCGCACGTGGCGCTCGACCTAAGCAGCCTCTTCCTCGCGACCCTGCTTCCGTCACTCTGCTTTGGCTTCCTCGGTGGCGCGGTCGTCGATCGCATTGGACCTGCCCGTGGGTTTGCGTTTGGGGCGATCCTGAGACTCCTGGTGGTGGCCGCCGGGGCCTTCTTCATCGGGTCCGAACGCTCGGTATGGGTGATCGCCTTCGCTTTCTCGACGGCATCACAGGTGTTTTACCCGGCCGAGCTGGCCCTCGTGCGAACGATCCAGAGCGACGCCACCCGACGGGCACACTCCGTCCTCGTCGTGCTTCAGTACGCGGGCCAGGGGCTGGGCATGCTTGTCCTGGCGCCGGTGCTCTACCTGCTCGGCGGCCCCGGGGCGATGCTCGCGGGTGCAGCGGTTGGCCTGGTCCTTGCTTCAGCGCTATCGATCACTCTCTGGGTGCGGATGCGCCGGACGGAGGCCGTGGCTGTGGTTTCGTCCCGCCAGGCCTTCACTTTCGGTGAGACCGTCCGTTTCTTCCGGACCCAGGCGCGAGCACGGTACGCGCTGGTCGTCACGACGTTCAAGGTCGTTGTTTCGCGAGGCCTCGTGGTGGCCTTGCCACTCTATTTGCAGCACGACCTCCGGGTGGGGAGGGACGCGACCGCGCTCCTCTTCGTTCCTGGCGTGATCGGGGCCGTCATTGGCGTGGCGTGGTGCAGCCGGACGGTGACCCTGGAGCGCACCCGGGAAACGATGCGGCTGGCGCTGCTGGGGATGATGGTTGCGATGCTGGCGCTGTCGTTGTTTGACGGTGGCCTGGGCGTGGTGATGCAACTGAGCCGTATCGGGCCGATCGTCCATCTCGATTCTCGCCAGGACGTGAGTTACTTCGTGGCTTTGCCCGTCGCCTTCCTCTTGGGGCTTTCGCTCTCCGGAGCGATCATCGGGGCCCGTGTTGCGTTGACGGAGACGGCACCGCTCGGCCAGCAGGCGCGGGTGTTCGCCGTGCAGGAAACCATCACCGAAGCATTTCTCTTGCTACCGCTGCTCGCGGCCGGGCTGGCGGTGCAGTTCGCCGGTCCGCGCGTGCTGCTTGCCGCAATCGGTGGTGCGGCAACGATCGCGTTCCTCGTCATGGAGCGATCGGACCGCCGTCGAGTAGGCGAGCCACAGATGGCCATTGCCGCGCTCGACAGCGCTGTGGTCTGAAGGGCGAAGAACCGATCTAGTTCTGGCCGAGGTCTCCCAGGCGGAAGGTGCTGCCGCCCTCTTCGTCGTCATCATCGTCATCGCTATCGGTGTAGACGCCGGCCGGTGAGCCCTTCCAGACGGTGACGATGAAGTCTTCGCGATAGGGATCGGCGTTCATGACCAGTCGTTCGTCCGCCTCATCGATGATTGCCTGGATGCGCTCTTCGCTGGCGTCGAGCGTGAGGCAAAGGGTGGCGTAGACGTTCGCGCCCTGGAAGTGGATGTCGATGCGGCCGCAGATGCCGCCGTCTTCCAGGATGGAGTAGGACTCGGAGTGCGGGGTTCGTACTTCGCGTTCGAATTCGATCACAGAGGCCTCACCTGCCCATCACCGAAGATGGTCCATTTGTAACTGGTCAATTCGCGGAGGCCCATGGGACCTCTCGCGTGCATCTTCTGGGTCGAGATGCCGACTTCGGCGCCAAGGCCGAACTGGGCGCCATCAGTGAACTGCGTGCTCGCGTTCACGTAGACGCAGGCGGAATCGACTTCATCGAGGAAGCGCATCGCGTTCGTGTAGTTTTCAGTGAGGATGGCGTCGCTGTGGTGACTGCCGTGGCGCTCGATGTGGTCGAGCGCTTCGTCCATCGAATCCACGATGCGGATGCCGACACGCAGGGCCAGGTGCTCAGTCTCCCAGTCGGCCTCGGTTGCCTGCCCGAGCGAGAGACCCGGCCTCGTGAGGAGGGAGAGCGCCCGCTGGTCGCCCAGGAGTGTGACCTTCGATCCCCAGCGTTCGCTGAGGCGGTCCAGGAAGGCGGGTGCGATGGTGGCGTGGACCAGCAGCGTATCGACGGCGTTGCAGATGCTGTGGCGGCGGGTCTTGGCGTTGTCGACGACGGTGACCGCCTTCTCCACGTCGGCGGCGTTGTCGATGTAGATCTGCACCACCGCTTCACCGTGGGCAACGACGGGCATGGTTGCGTTCATGCGGACGTGGTCGACAAGTTCCTTGCCGCCGCGGGGGACGATGAGGTCGACGAGGTCGTGGGCCTTGAGCAGGTCTTCAACGAGGGCGCGATCGGGGTCGCTGATGACCTGGACGGCGTCGGAGGGGACACCGGTGCCCTCCAGAGCCTTCTGGATCAGCTCGCCCAGGGCGGCGTTGCTGTGGCGCGCTTCCTTGCCACCGCGGAGGACGGCGGCGTTGCCACTCTTCAGGCAGAGCGCGGCGATATCGACCGTGACGTTCGGGCGCGACTCGTAGATGCAGGCGACGACGCCGAGCGGGACGCGGCGCCGGCCGATGAGCAGGCCGTTGGGCAGCGTCCGGGTGTCGAACATCTCGCCGACGGGGTCTTCGAGGCGGGCGACGGTTCTGGTATCGGCCGCGATCCCATCGATGCGGGCGGGAGTCAGGGTGAGGCGCTCAACGAAGGCGTCCTCAAGGCCCGCTGCCCGGGCGGCTTCCAGGTCGAGGGCGTTCGCCGCGAGGATCGGTGCCTTCTCCGATTCGAGGAGGTCGGCAATCCGGTTCAGGGCAGCGTTCTTGGCGCCTGTGGAAACACCAGCGAGCTTTTTCGAAGCGGCGCGGGCCGCCGCGGCGCGTTCACGGATCAGCGAAGTCGCGGTCGTCATGGCAGATCAGTGTAACAGGGCGCCATCAACGTGACCGTGATCAGGGGGTCTTCAGGATGCCGTCGGCAATGAGCTTTTCGATACGCGAGGGTTCGACGCCGAGCTCGCTGAGCACTTCGCGGTTGTGTTCGCCGAGGCCGGGGGCCCGTCGCGCGAAGCCGCCCACGGTCCGGTCGAAGTCGGCGAAGCCGCGGACGCCTGTGACCGTGCCGAACTGCGGGTGCTCGTACTGCTCGTAGAAATCGTTGGCGCGCAACCACGGATCGTTGAAGGTCTCGTCGATCCGGGTAACCGGGGCGGCGGGGACACCGGCAGTGAGCAGGCGGTCGATCACGTCGGCACGCTGCATCCCGGCCAGGGCGGCTGCGACCAGGGCGGCGAGGGGACCGTCGCGCTCTTCGAGCAGCGCCTTCTCGGCGATGAAGCGACCGGCCCATTCGTTGTGGCCCAGGCCGAGGCAGAGGCGGTGGAAGTGCTCGGGCTCCGAGCAGGCGATCGCGACCCAGCCGTCCGCGCACTGGTAGAAGCGCTGGAGGGCGCCGATCCCGATGCAATCGCGGCTGCCGACCGCGTTGGCGGGCCGGCCCGCGTACGAGGTCAGTTCACCCGACTGGCAGATGATGCTCTGGCTGGTCAGGGAGGTCAGGACTTCCTGGCCTTCGCCGGTCTGCTCACGTGCGTAGAGGGCGGCGATGACGCCGAAGGAGGCCATCATCGCGCTGGCAACGTCGTTCACGGGGATCTGGTAAAAGACCGGCTCGCCGTCGCCACCCTGCGCGGCCATCATGCCGCTCTGGGCCTGGACGAGCGGGTCGAAGCCGGGGTCGCTTGCGAGCGGACCCTCGGTCCCATAGGCGGTCACGGAGCAGGACACGATGCGCGGATTGATGGCGCGAAGGGTCGCGTAGTCGATACCGAGCCGCTCGCGGACGCCGAGTCGGTAGTTGTCGATGACGGCATCAGCGGTGCGGACCATGTCGAAAAACAACTCCCGGCCGGCCGGGTCCTTGAGGTCGAGGCAGACGCCGCGCTTGCCGCGGTTGTAGCTTCCGAAGCCGAGGCCGTAGGGCCGGAAGGGGTCGCCCTCGGGCGGCTCGACCTTGATCACGTCCGCGCCGAAGTTGGCGAGGATGGTGCCGGCGTAGGCCCCGGCGATAACGGCGCCGAGGTCGAGGACGCGGATCCCCGCCAGGGGGCCGCCGGTGCGTGGGGTCGCCTCTTCCGAAGGGGTGACGGTGGGGGTGTGCGCCGCGATGGCGTCGGCCTTCACGGTCTCGGGCAGGTGGCGGACGGAGCCGGGAGTGGCGCTCAACTTCAAAGGGACGCCCGGGAGTTCGACCGTGCCGAGTTCCGGGTGCTGGAGTTCGAGCCGCATCGCGTTCGCGGCGACCGTGGGCCCGTGGAACCACTCCTCGCGGGAGCTGACGGGGCCGCAGGGAACGCCGTTCGCCTTGAGGATCGCGAGCCACTCGTCGCGGGGCTTCTCGGCGAAGCGCGCATCGAGGCGAGGGATCGCGATCTGATTTCCCGGCGGGCGGAGGAGATTGGTGAACTCACCGTCGATGCCGGGCTCGGCAATGATCTCCATCAGGTCCATCGCTTCCAGGGCCTTGAGGAAGAAGGCCGCGAAGAGCGTGCCGAGGAAGAGCCACTGGCCGTCGCCGCACTGGTAGAGGCGATAGCTGGGTGAACCACCGCGCGGGTGCCCGCCGCCCATGCGCAGCATCCCGGCCGCGCTCACCGCGCCGCCCGAGGCGGCGGCGGAGACCCCGTGGAGGCCGCTGACCGTAATCGCCTGGCCGAGGCCGCTCAGGGAGCGCTCGTAGAGGGCGGAACCGATTGCGCCCGCAGCGACGAGCGCCTGGTCGTAATGAAGCTGGGGGGTGTTGAGGTGGACAGGCTGGTCCTCGTAGCTGAACTGGAGGTGGGCCATCCCGCTCACGGCGGCCAGGAGGTCGTGGTTGGGTGGGAGCTGGCTCCAGCGCCCATCCGTGCCGACGGGGGGCATCGAGACGTGGAGGAGGGCCGGGTTCGCTGTTAGCAGGGTGGTGGCGTCGAGGCCCAGGCGTTCGAGTTCGCCGGGGTGGGCATCGAAGACGGCGACATCGGCGGTGGCGAGGATCTTCCGCGCCGCGATGAGGCCCGCGTAGGTCGTGGCATCGAGCACGAGGCGCTGCTTGTTCCGGTTCCAGCAGAGGTACCCGGGGAGCGACTTCGCCCGGTCGCCACCGGGGGGTTCGATCTTGATTACTTCGGCGTCAAAGTCGCCGATGAGCATGCTGGCCAGCGGACCAGCGGTGCCCTGGGTGAAGTCGAGGATACGGAGTCCCGAAAAAGCACCTGGCATGGGGCGGAAGTATACGCAGTTGCGACCATTCCGCGCGGTAGCCCCGGTGCCACCGGCCTTAGGCACTGCCACAAAACAACATTGCTGTTATGGGAATCTGACACAGATTCGTTAGAAGCAAGAGTTA